>PWKM01000002.1 GCA_003559755.1 Planctomycetota bacterium | reverse complement strand
TGTCCGCGAGCCGGCGGTGTTCCTGTTCGACGAGCCGCTCTCGAACCTGGACGCCAAGCTCCGGGTGAGCATGCGGGCCGAGCTGAACAAGCTCCACAACCGGCTGGCCAAGACGATGATCTACGTCACCCACGACCAGGTTGAGGCGATGACGCTGGGCGACCGTATCGCGGTGATGAACGAGGGGGTCATCCAGCAGCTTGCCAGCCCGCTCGAATTGTATGACCGACCGGCCAACGAGTTCGTGGCCGGGTTCCTGGGGACGCCGCCGATGAACTTCATGGCGAACGGGCGGATCGAGCAGCAGGACGGGACGTTCGTGTTCAACGCCGGCTCGGCCCGGATCGGGCTGCCCGACTGGGCCCGCCAGGCCGCCGACGAGCTGCCCGGCCGCGATGTGACCCTGGGCGTTCGCCCCGAGGACATATCGCTCGGCCCCCCCGAGGATGGGGTAAAGGCCACGGTGAACGTGGTCGAACCGCTCGGCAACGAGATGATCGTTTACCTGACCACCGATTACCACGACCTCATCTGCAAGGCCCCGGCCCACCAGAAGGTGGCGGTGGACGACGTCGTCGGCCTCCATATCAACGTAGAGAAGGCCCACCTGTTTGATCCGGAGACCGGGCAGAACGTCTCGCTGACCCACCGGGGCCAGCCACCGAAAGAATAGGCGACCGGCCGCCCGGCGGAGCCGATCCACCGACAAGCGCCTGCCCGGGCAGGTTACTGATTTTGGACTTGGACTATGAACCGCGAACTACTGCGATATCTCGACAGCATCCACCGCAAGAAAGACATCTCGCTCGATATCCTGTTCGAGGCGCTGGAAGACGCCCTGGCGTCCGCCCTGCGCAAGAAACTGGGCGGGCAGGAAGACATCAGCGTCACCGTGGACCGGGAGACGGGCGAGGTGGTCAACGATCAGACCGGCGAGCCGATCGAGCCGGCCCTGCTCGGCCGCATCGCCGCACAGACGGCCAAGCAGGTGCTCACCCAGCAGGTCCGAGAGGCCGAGCGGGACGTGATCTACCACGATTACGAAGACCGCCTGCACCACATCGTCACCGGGACCGTCCAGCGCATCGAGGACGGGACAGTGATCGTCAACCTGGGCAAGGCCGAGGGGATCATCCCCCGCCGCGAGCAGATCAAGGACGAGACCTACCGGGTGGGCGACCGCATCCGGTGCTACGTGTGCCACGTGAAGAAGACGGGCGGCAACGTGACCATCATCCTGTCGCGGACACACCCCGCCCTGATCCGACGGCTGTTCGACCTCGAGGTGCCCGAGATCACCGAGCGGATCATCGAGATCAAGGCGCTCGCCCGCGAGCCGGGCTACCGGACCAAGATCGCCGTCTACTCGGTCGATACCAAAGTCGATGCCGTGGGCGCCTGCGTGGGCGTCCGGGGCACCCGGATCAAGAACATCGTCGCCGAGCTGGGCGGAGAGAAGATCGACATCGTCCGCTGGAGCGATCAGCCCGACATCTTCATCGCCAACGCACTCAACCCGGCCGAGATCGAGGCGATCTACCTGAACCCGACCGCCGGGCTGGCCCGGGTCATCGTCGCCGAGGACCAGCTCTCGAGAGCTATCGGCTCGATGGGCCAGAACGTCCGCCTCGCCGCCAAGCTCACCGGATGGGACATCGACGTGATGAGCCAGGAAGAACTCGACGGCGAGCTGGCGAACATGGAAGAGGCCCTCTCCGACGTCGACGGCGTGGGCAAGAAGACCATCAGCAAGCTGTTCGGGGCCGGATTCTCGATGAAGAAGCTGGCCGGGGCATCCCCCAAAGCCGTCGCAACCGTCGAGGGCATCGGCGAATCCCTGGCCGGGCCGATCATCGAACGGTCCCGGGAATACGTCGCCCGGCAGCGCGAGGACGCACGCGACGAGCAGGATAAGCCCAAACGGGAGCCGCCCACCCGGGAAGAGGCCGAGAAGGCGGCGATGGACGACGCCGACCGGCGGCTGGCGGAAGCCCTCAACGAGGCGGCGATGGACATGCCGGCCGAATTGAGAAACCACAAACCCGACGAGCCAGACGAAACACCGCCGGAAGAAGAAGAGGCCGAAGACGAGCAGCCGGAGGAGGCCGACACCGAAGAGGCAGACGACAGCGAAGAGGCAGACGACACCGAAGAGGCAGACGAGCCGGACCCGCAGGACGAAGAATCGGGCATCGCAGACACCGCCCTGACCGAGGTGGCGGACGTCGAGGACGACGCCCGGGAGCCGGACGAAGACGCTCACGAGAGATCATAACTGACGGAGGAGCAACTTGGCTATCCGCGTACATCACCTGGCAAAAGAGCTCGGGATGAGCAGCAAAGACCTCATCAAGGAGTGTCAGAAGAGGGGTCTTGTGCGAATCACCAAGCATATGAACAGCTTGAGCGACGGGGAAGCTCGCATGATGCGCGAGGAACTCGCTCGACGCGAGCCCCCTCCGCAGAAGCCCGAGCCGAAGGCACCGCCCAGGAAGAAACCGGCACAGGCGAAGCCCAAGTCGGCCAAGCCCGAGACTGCGGGGCCTGCCCCGCCGCCGGAACCGGCCAGCCGCCGGGAGAGAAGGCGCAAGAAGAAGGAGCAGGAAGAGAAGGCCCGAAAGACCGGCCGGGGCGACAGCAAGATGACCTTCACCGACTTCACCTCGGGCGGGACCTATTCGGACCGGATGGCCGGCTCGGGCGTCGATTACCAGCGCCGGGCACGGCCCAAGAGGCCGGGCAGGCGGCGCCGCCAGCAGCAACACGAGGCCACAGCCCGGCCCAAGGCCAAGCCCGAGGCGGACCGCAAGACCGCGCTCACCCACCCCATCACCGTGCGGGACCTGTCCGCCGCCATCGGCGTCCGGGCCAACGAGATCATACGGACCCTGATGGAGAACGGCCTGGTCATCACCATCAACAACCCGATCCCACAGGACATGGTCGAGATGGTCGGCCTGGAATACGGCTGGGAGATCGAGATCAAGCAGCAGGAGTCCATCGAGGAAGAAGTCGAACGGCAGGCCAAGGCCCAGAGCGATGAGGACCTCGAACCCCGCATCCCCGTGGTCACCATGCTGGGCCACGTGGACCACGGGAAGACCTCGCTTCTGGACCGCATCCGCGACGCGAGGGTCATCGACACCGAGAGCGGCGGCATCACCCAGCATATCGGCGCCTACACCGTGGACACCGAAGACGGGAAGCAAATCACGTTTCTCGATACCCCCGGCCATGAGGCGTTTACCGCCATGCGTGCCCGCGGGGCCGACTGCACCGACGTCGCGGTGCTCGTCGTGGCCGCCGACGACGGGGTGATGCCCCAGACCCGCGAGGCCATATCGCACGCCAAGGCCGCCGAGGTGCCCATCGTCATCGCCCTCAACAAGATGGACCTCCCGGCGGCAGACCCGGCCCGGGTCAAGCCCCAGTTCGGGGCCGCCGGACTCGAACTCGAGGAGTGGGGCGGCGACGTCCCCTGCGTCGAGGTCTCGGCCCAGACCGGCCAGGGCATCGACGACCTGCTCGAGATGATCCTGCTCGTCGCCGAACTCCGCGAGCTCAAGGCGAACCCGACCAAGTCGGCCGTCGGCTCGGTGCTCGAGGGCCACATGGCCGAGGGGCTGGGGCCGGTGGCCACGGTCCTGGTCCGCGAGGGCACGCTCCGAGTGGGCGACATCGTCCTGTGCGGGGCGACGTTCGGCCGGGTACGCTCGATGCAAAACGACGCGGGCAAGGAGATCACCGAGGCCGGGCCGTCCCTGCCCGTGATGATCGCCGGGCTGGCCGACGTGCCCGAGGCCGGCGACCAGATGCTCGTGGTCGACGACCTGCAGCGGGCGCAAAAGGTGGCGGAGATCCGCGAGCATCGCGCCCGGGTCAGCTCCCTGATGGAGCAGCGGCAGCACATCACCCTCGACAACCTGTTCGGGAAGATCAAGGAGGGCGAGGCCGGCGAGGTGAACGTCGTCCTCAAGGCCGACGTGAACGGATCGCTCGGGCCGCTGCAGGACAAGCTCAACGGGCTGTCCACCGACGAGGTGCGAATCCGCATACTCCACAGCGGCGTCGGCTCGGTCAACGAGTCCGACGTGGTGCTGGCCGACGCGTCCGACGCCATCATCATCGCCTACCGAGTCCTGATCGACAACCGGGCCCGGATGCTGGCCGACGAGAAGAACGTGGACATCCGGTCCTACCAGGTGATCTACCAGCCGGTCGAGGACATGCGGGCCGCGCTCAGCGGGCTGCTGCCGCCGGAGCGTCGGGAGGAGGTGATCGGCCACGCCCAGGTGCTCCAGGTGTTCCGGCACTCCCGGGTGGGCAACATCGCCGGCTGCCGGGTGACCGACGGGAGCATCCCCCGCGACGCCCGGCTCCGGATCGCCCGGGACGGCGTGGTCATCCAGGACGGGGCCGAGATCGACTCGCTCCGGCGGGTCAAGGAGGACATCAGCGAGGCCCAGGCGGGCTCCGAGTGCGGCCTCAAGATCGCCAAGTACGAGGACATCAAGGAGGGCGACATCATCGAGGCCTATCGCGTCGAAGAGATCGCCCGGACCCTCTGACCGGCCCCACGGGCCCACACGACGAGAGAGCACAATGACTGTCGGCAC
>PWKM01000154.1 GCA_003559755.1 Planctomycetota bacterium | reverse complement strand
GACGCGGCGGTGCTGGCATCCACCGGCGGAGTGATCTCCGAGTCATCGGAAGCGGCCACCGAGAACAGCCCGCCCGACCCCGGGCCGGAAGGATATCACCTGGGCAAGTTCGCGATGGAGCAGGTGGGGATCGCCTGTTCGGCCGAGTTCGGAACGCCCGCGACCATTCTCAGGTACTACTGGCCGATGGACTTCGATGAGTACGCGGCGAGCTACGTCGCAGCCGCCAGCAAGGGCGAGCCGATCCCGGGCACGGGCGCCGAGAACCCGTATCGTTTCGCCCCCATCGATCTGGTCGATTTGTGCCGATACACAGTCGAGGCCCTCGATCTCGCCGACAGCCCCCCGACCATTCTTTTGTGCGGCGGGCCCGAGATCGTATCCCGACGCGAACTGGCCCAGATCGCCGCCGACGAGTTGGGCGTCGAGCCGATATTCGACGACGAGCCGGCCAACTGGCCGCCCTTCCTGTCGGACAGTTCCCGACTGTTCGAGATTCTGGGGGAGCCGGAACGGCATCTGCCTGAGACGGTCCGGGAAGTCGCCCAAGCCGCGCGACGCTGAGCCGCGGCCGGCTTGTCTTGCAGGCCGCTCCCGGGCTCAGAACTCGGGCGGGAACCGGACGGGTTCGCCGGTCATCCGGGCCTTTCGGGCGGTGTGGTAGGCGGTCTCGTACTGTTCGGCGACCCGTTCCCAGGACACGACATCGCGCAGGTAGCTCCGGAGCCGTCGGGCGAGTTCGCGCCGGAATTGCTCGTCGCACGCAAGGCGGGTCACCGCCTCTTTCAGCATCCACTTGTTGGTGAACAACAGCCCGCCGCCGCTCTCCAGCGTCTGTGCGGTCAGCCCCTCCAGCGGGGCGGTGGTCACGTATGGCCGGTTGAGCGCGATGATGCGGGCCAGCGTGCCCGATTGGGTCTCGTCGATGGACGGCAGGACGACGAAATCGCAGACGGCCATCATCTTGTAGTACGGCTCTCCCCGGGGGATGAACTCGCAGTAGTGTGCCAGGCCTTTCGCCTGGAGCGAGTCGATCTCGCTGCGATATCGCCGGTAGTCCTCCGTATTGGCCGGGTCGCGCATGGTTCCGGCGGCGAGCAGCCCCCAGTCCTGCCCCGTCCGGTTCTTGATCTCGCGGGCGATGTCCTCCCACATCGAGGTGAGTATGTCCCATCGCTTGTTGGACTGTATCCAGCCGATGAGTCCGACGAGCCGGTCGGGGAGGTGTCCGGGGTTGTTCAGGCCGAGTTCGGTTCGGATGCCCGGGATGTCGTCGGGGCCGTATCGGATGTCTGGCCGGGCGCCGTGGGGGACGACCATGATGTTGTCGGGCGTCTCCCATCCCATGCACCGGAAGTTCCAGTCGAGCCGCCACTTCTGGTAGGCGCACTTGAACAGGACGATGTCTGCCCGCTCGCACATTTTATGGATGAACTCGGCCTCGTGGTCCCGCAGCCGGCCGTGGATGGTGTGCGGCTCGATGATGATGGGGTAGTCGGCGAGCGCCGCCAGCATCTCGAGGAAGCCGGCGTTCCCGTCTCCACAGCCGCGGGCATCGACGTGTTCGTACAGTCCATACTCGTGCTGGATGTGAACGGCGTAGGGCTGCAGTTCATCGACTTTTTCCACCACGGGCCGCCACCAGTCCCTGGCGGACAGGTCGATGATGGGATAGACGCCCTCTCCCGAGCCGTCGGTGTGGCTGATGACCGGGACGTCTCTGCGCGGGTCGTTTTTCTGGATGAACTCCCGTGCTTCTTCGCAGAACGTGGCGATCCCGCAGAGTCGGGGTGGGTAGCTCGAGATCATCACGATGGGGGCCTGGATCATCCAATGTCCTCGCTGGCTGGTGCATCCGTTGGCTCAGCATCACCGAAATCGGTTGCCTCTACTATAGTATCGGCAAGATTCCGTGCAGCCGTTAGCTGCATTAGCGTGAGCAACGAGATCAGCCACGCGAGGGTGGATTCGGCCCCCTTGTTCTTGTTCGCCCCGTCCGGCATCAGACCGTCACAGCAGCCGCCGGTCTCGAAGTCGTAGAGCGGTACGTTGAGGTCGTTTCGGCCGAGGAACCAGTCGAGGCAGCGGCGGGCCTCCTCGATCCATTTGTCGTCCCGGGTCAGGTGATACGCCTCTGCACAGGCCTCGACGAGCCCCATCGCCTCGATGGGCTGCTGATCGAACGGGGCGGGGCTCCCGCCGCGCGGGAGCCAGCCGCGGTTGCCGATGATCGACAGGCATCCGTTCTCGCCGGTCTGGGCATCGAGGAGCCAGTCGAGCGCCTTGAGCCCCGCTTCGGACATTGCGTCGTCCGCCGTCGCCCGGCCGGCGACGAGCAGGGCGTGGGGCAGCCGGGCGTTCGCATAAACCGCCTTGTCCTCGAACCACAGCCAGTCTTCGTCGGCGTTCCCGTTGAAGTGGTCCAGGAGCTTGGTGGCGAGGACGCGCCGCACCCGCCGCGCCGAGGAATCCCCCCCGAAATGCTTGAGGTAGGCCTGGATACCGATCACGGTGAAGGCGATGGCCCGGAGCGAGGTGAACTCCTCGGTCACGGGCAGGGCCTGGTGGAACAGGCGGACGGCCAAGCTGAGGATGGACCGGTTCGGGGCGTGAGCCGTGGCCAGGCCGAGGCCCCACAAGGCCCGGCCGTGGGCGTCTTCGCTGCCCACGTGGTCCAGCCAACGGCGATCATACGACATGATGTTGTGGAAACGCCCGGTCTTCGAGTCGAAGGCATCGACCAGGAAAGCCAGGTAGGTATCGATGTAAGGGGTCATGACGTCGTCGTGCAGCAGCTCCCAGTGGAGCGACGCTGCGTTCAGCGCCCGGGCGTTGTCGTCGGTGGTATACCCGTGTTTGCGGTGGGGGATCGAGTATATGGCGTGCTGCAGGATGCCGGTGTCGTCGGTGAGGGACATCAACTGGCGGAGGTCGGGCTGGGGGAGCGTCCTGCTTGTTTCCATCTGGGCGAACACGGGGCGGGCCCGCTGGACCCGCTCTTCCGTGACGTGCCGGGCGATCTCGACGTGCCGGGCGGCGACGTTCTCCCACACCATCTCCCGGGCGTACTTGTAGGCCCGGATGCGCATCGAGTGGCGCAGCGCCTCGCGATCGAGCAGGCGCACGACCTCGGCGGCCAGGGCGTCGGAATCCCGAAACGGCACCAGCAGGCCCCGCCCGTCGGACAGCACTTCCTCGGCGTACCAGTAGGGCGTCGATACCACCGCCTTCCCCGCGCCCACTGCATAGGCCAGTGTGCCGGACGTGATCTGCTCCCGGCTGAGGTAGGGTGTGATGTAAATGTCGGCCGCACCGATGTATTGCGTCAGCTCGTCGAGACTCACGAACCGATTGTGGAACACGACGTGGGCTTCCATGCCCAGCTCGCGGACCATCTGCTGGAGTTGATGCCGGTAGGCCTCGCCCTCGTGCCGGAGGACGTGGGGGTGGGTGGCGCCCAGGACCAGGTACACCGCGTCGGGGTGTTCCTCGACCACGCGGGGCATTGCCCGGATCATATACTCGATGCCCTTGTTCTGGGAGAGCAGGCCGAAGGTCAGGATGACATCGCGGCCCTCGACGCCGAAGCGGTCCTTGTAGAAGTTGGGATCGATGAACGGTACGCCGTGGATACCGTGGGGGACGAACGCGATCTTCTGATCGGGCACGTTATAGATCGACGTCAGCATGTCCCGCGCCTTCCGGCTCATGATCAATACCCGGGCCGAGAGCTTGCCCAGCTCCTTGACCACCGCTCGCTGCTCGTCGTTCGGCTCCTCGAGCACGGTGTGGAAGTTGGTGATCACCGGCATGGTGAGGTTGCGGACCAGGGCCAGCACATCCGCGCCCGCCGGCCCGCTGAACAGGCCGAACTCGTGCTGGACCACCACGGCGTCGAGCTGGTTGATATTGAGAAAATTGGCGGCCAGATGATAGTCCTGGAGCCGCGTGTCCCGAATCTGAAAAGCGACCTCGTCGCCATAAGGATAGCCATCGGGGTCGTCATCGAGGGCGACCACCAGGACGCGACCGGGATTGAACACCTTCTCCATCGCCTGGCACAGGTCCTGTGTGAACGTGGCGATCCCGCACTGGCGGGGCGGATAGGTCCCGATGACTCCGATCGAGTTCAACTGCCGTTCGCCGCCCATATAGCCGCTCTCCTATATACCGACTCTCCCCGATTCCGTCCGAATTTTACCCCATAAACGGGGTTGCTGCAAGCCATTTCAAGAGCAGACCGACTTACGATCCCCCTCGGCCTCCCCAGCAAAGGACCGCGCCATCGTTCTCGTTCATCGGGCATCTTTTCGTCCGGATTTGCCCTTGCTCCGACAGTTCACTTTGTTTCCGCCCCCAGAGCGTCGTCTTGACAGTCAAGAAGGCCCAAAATAGAATGCAGGGCGCATGTGCGAATCTGAAAAACGGACGTTTTCGCGCGAAGACCGCCTGAAGAAGAGGCAGGACTTCCGCCGGTGCATCGTCCGCGGCAGTCGGTCGGTCGGACGGTATGTTGTGGTTCACTTGCTGCCGAACGATGTGGGCCGGACACGCCTCGGGGCCGGCTCGACGAAGCGGCTGGGGAACGCGGTCCAACGGAACCGCCAGAAACGGCTCGTCCGAGAGGCG
>PWKM01000335.1 GCA_003559755.1 Planctomycetota bacterium | reverse complement strand
ATTGGACGCACACGCAGAATATGTCGCCCCGCATCTCGATAGCTTCCACAACGCCGTCCGGGCTTCGGGCGGTGACGCGCAAGCCCACCCCCAGGGTCTTGACCGCTTGGTGATGGCTCGAGTTGACCGCCAGGCGGTCGCATCCGACGATCCGATGGAGGCGGGGGTTCGATTCGATGACGACCTCGTGCTCGGTCGGCCTGCCGTTATGCCGGTGCCGCACCGCCTCGCCGACCTCGTCGGGCAAATGCGTGATGAGCTTCCCGCCGCAGCAGACGTTTACCAGTTGCAGCCCTCCGCAGATGGCGAGCAGCGGGATATCCCGCCGGATGGCCGCCCTTGCCAGCTCGAGACCGTACACCTGCCGGTCCGGATGCATCGGCGTGACATTCTCGTGTTCGGGGGCTCCGTACAACCGCGGGTCGAGATCGGGGCCGCCGCTCAGCAGGAGGCCGTCAACAATATCGAGCTGTTCATCGACCAGTCGGGGGTCCTCGATGATGGGCAGCAGGATCGGGACACCGCCGGCCAGCTCGATCGCGTCGGAGTACTCGCGGCGCAGCTCGTGCTGCGGATATTCCTCCCCGTACCGCTCACGCATCTTGAGGTTGCAGTCGATTCCGATTACCGGTCTGGTCATTGCCTTCGCAGCATCCTGCCGGGGAGAGAGCCGTTGTGGACATCGTTCTCGATCACCGGGCGACCGTTGACGATGACCGCCCGGAAGCCGACCGAGGTCTGGTGCGGCTCTGCGAACGTGGCCCGATCGATGACGGTGGCCGGGTCGAAGACGGTGACGTCGGCGCAGGCGCCTTCCCGGAGCACACCGCGGTCGGCCAGGCCCAGCCGCTCGGCAGGGAGCGACGTGATTCGGCGGACCGCCTCGGGCAGCGTCAGCACTCCCTCATCGCGCACGTAGCGCCCGAGCAGCCGGGCGAACGTGCCGTATGCCCGGGGATGGGGCCGGGTCTTCAGTTCGTCGCCGCGCGGGATTCGTATCCGGGCGTCGCTGGCAACCGCGACGAACGGCCAGGTCAGTATCCGACGGAGGTTCGCCTCGTCCATAATGAAGAAGACCGCCGACGGCTTGCCCCGGTTGGCGGCGAGCAAGTTCATCACGGTATCGACCGGTCGCTCGTCGCGCATCTCGGCGATCTGCTGGAGCGACTTGCCGTTGTACGTGACATCCTCGCCCTCGGGCACGGTGGAGATGACGATGTTCTCCCAGTAGTCCGGCTCGGGATGGCGGTTCAGAATGTCCTCTTCCACGCGGGCGCGGACCTCGGGGTCCCGGAGCCGTTCCATCCGGTCTTCCGGCGAGCCGTCGTGGACCCAACTGGGCACGATGGTGCCGATGTCCGTCGATGAGGCGATGTAGGTGTACCGGTCGCAGGCGAGGTCGATCCCGTCGTCGATCATCCGGTGCAGATGGTCGTCAAGCCAGTCGATCTTGTCCCAGTTCCGGCGGCCCGACAGCTTGACGTGCGATATCTGCAGGCGGACGCCCGTCTCCCGGGCCACGTACTCCGCCTCGCCGATCGCCTTCTCGATCTCGTTGCCCTCGCTCCGCAGGTGCGTGGAGTAGAGAGTGTCCGCCTCGGCCGCCACCCCGATGATCTCGGCGATCTCTTCCTTCGAGGCGTAGCAGCCGGGGGTGTAGATCAGACCGGTGGACACGCCGAACGCACCCTCTTCCAGGCAGCGTTCGACCGCCCGACGCATGGCCCGGATGTCTTCCGGCTTTGCCAGGACCGACGTGCGGCCCAGGACATAGCGCCGGATGGCCCCCTGGCCGACCAGGGAGGCGTGGTTGATGCTGGAGCCCGCGTTGTCGACCGCGTCGAAAAACTCGGACGCCGAGGCATAGCCGCCGTTGCCGTTGTCCTCGGCCCTGACGGGGAACGTCGACGAGCCGCAGTTGCCGACGACCTCGGTGGTCACACCGTCGTGCACCTTGCTGTCGGCCGTTGGAATGGAAGGAATCCGGTGGCCGCCGTGGGCGTGCAGGTCGATGAACCCGGGTGCGATGACCGCGCCGGATGCGTCGATGGTCGCGTCGGCCTCCCGTTCAATCGAGTCTGCGATCCCTACGATCCGATCGCCGTTGATCCACACATCGCCCGACCGCTCCGGCCCGCCGGTTCCGTCGATAATCCGTCCGTTCTTGAGCACCAATGAGGGCAACCTGAGACCTCCTGTTCCTCGGCTGCGGGTCGCCGGTCCCCGGACTCCAGCGGTCCCCGGGCTAGTTTTTCCTGAGCACGATGAGCTTGATCTTCTCCGAATCGATGACGGCCTCTGCGTCGGCGAAGCGATGCCTGCCCCGCCACACCAGCGCCGGTTTGTGCTCGACCACCCCCTCCAACTCCTCGCCCTCCCGGTCAGTGAGCTTCAGGCGCAGCGTCCGGCCCTCGTCCTCGACGGCAAGGAACTCGATCCGGGCCAGATTCCTGATGGGCACGCGGAGGGTGAGCTCGCCCACCTTCACCGGCAGCCGGTCCAGAACGTTGAATGTGGTGCCGAGCAGGCCGCTTTGCTCGGAGCCGACCTCCAGCGTCTTCAGCGTGAGCGTCTCTCCGTCCTTGAGTTCAACGGTCACGGGGTCGGCCTCATCGCCGGCGACAGCGGTGACCGACGGGGCGATCAGAAGGCAGACGGCTGCAAGAAGTGCGATTGTCGTTCGCAAGGTATCCTCCATTTCTCAAAGTCCATAGTGTCGAGCCAGACGCATCATTAGAACAATTGCCCCCGCTTCAGGTCAAGCATGTTCCGCCTGACCGAGCAAAATATCCGGCCGGGCGCCGGTAATCAAGGCGGGCCGGACACGCCCGACCATCTCGGCCGGGCCCTCGAACCGGACGCGGAGATAGCGGGGACAATAGCCCGAAAGGGCTCCGGTTCGATCACACCGGGACTCGACCAGGACCGGCACCGTGCGGCCGACGAACCGCCGTTTGTACTCGAGGGCCAGTTGGTCGGCCCGTTCTTCCAGTTGGGCCTTGCGGTCGCTGACATCGGCGTCGTGGACCTTGTCGGGCAGCTTCGAGGCGGCGGTGCCGGGCCGGTCGCTGTAGGGGAAGACGTGGATGCGGGCGAACTGTGCCTGCTCGCAGACGGCCAACGTCCGGCCGAAGTCGGCGGCCGTCTCGCCGGGGAATCCGACCATCACGTCAGTGCTCACCGCCGGGCGGTCCAGTTCTCCGCGAAGGCGGTCCAGCAGGGCGAGGTATTCGGCGGCGGTATAGGGCCGGTTCATCCGCCCGAGGACGCGGTCGCTCCCGCTCTGCAGGGGGACGTGAAAATGCGGGCATAAGCGGTCCGAGCGGGCACAGAGCGAGATCAGCTCGTCCGTGACCTCGCCCGGCTCGATGGAACTGAGCCGCAGGCGCTCGATCGGCGTGTCGCCCAGCAGACGGCTGGCCAGGCCGGCCAGGCCGATCCCGGCGTCCGGGTCTTCGTACCGCCCCAGATGGATGCCGGTGAGCACGATTTCGTGGAACCGTCCGGCCAGGCGGGCGACCTCGGCGACCACCTCGCCGCTCGGGCGGCTGCGCTCACGGCCGCGGACGGCCGGCACGATGCAGTAGGTGCAGCCGGCGGAGCAGCCGTCCTGGACCTTGACGAAGGCACGGGTGTGGCCGGAGAAGCCCGAGATGCCCCGGCCGAACGGGCGGGCCTCGGCGGACAGATGGCCGTTCTCTCCGGCGAGCGCTTGGGCGATGAACGGCTTGGCGTCGTTGCCCAGCACCCGCCACACACCGGGCAGCCCGTCGCAGAAGCCGCGGTCCCGCTCGACCGCGCAGCCGGTGACCGCGATCCGGCAGCCCGGGTGCTCGCGGGCCGCCCGGCGGATGGCCCGCCGCGCCTTGGCGTCTGCCCGGTGCGTCACCGTACACGTGTTCACGACCACCACGTCCGGCTCGTCGGGCCGCTCGGCCCATCCGGCGGCGATCAGTTCTTCCCGCATCATCTCGCTTTCGTACTGGTTGACCTTGCAGCCGGCGGTGATGATGTGAAATGAGTGGCTTGTGGGGCGACCGTTGTGCAACTTTTTTGTCCCCGAAACCGTTTTCGAACGTATATCTGGTTGAAGCGTATAATCAGGCGAAGATTATACCGTTCCTTGAGTGTTGACAAAAGGCGGCTCGCCTTGACGCCGCGAGCGGTTTTCTTTGTAATGATCCTTTGTGCTGGGGCGAGAGCTGGCCTTTCCGCCTTTGGCAGCGGCAGACACATGGAACACCCGGCACGAGAGCAGTGCGTTTCAGCCGATCCCTGATGGTCGTCCAGCAGGCCGGTTTCATTTTGGTTGACAGACTAGGAGGAGCATTGATGCGACGAGGGCGACGCGTTTCGTTCAGCATGTTCAGTGTGTTGGTTGGCGGTCTCCTTTTATTGGCAGTGTCATCTGTCACGGTCATCGGCTGCGGACCGAGCGAGCCGGCGCTCCATTGCTACGTCGGCGGTACGATGCGCCCGGCGATGGCCCGCCTGAGCGAGATGTATCAGGAGCGGACCGGGCAGAGGATCGACATCGATTACGCCGGGTCCGGCCAGCTTTTCGAAACAATGAAACTGAACGAGCGAGGCGACCTGTATGTCGCCCACGACCCCTACTACCAGGCCGTGATGCT
>PWKM01000219.1 GCA_003559755.1 Planctomycetota bacterium | reverse complement strand
CGGTTGAGAGCCCCCCTCGTATGCTCGCTGCTCATCCTTCTCATCCTGCTGGGCAAGGCGGTGGCCTGTGCCCATCATCCGGGTCGGGCACTCCTTTTCGATGCCATGCTGATGGTGCCGATCAGCTTGATGGCCTATCATCGCGGCCTGTTCGCCGGCATGGCGGCCGCGGCCGCGGCGGTCGGCGGCGACCTCCTGGTCTCCTTCCTGGCGGCGCTGGTGATACCGAGCCGGCACCTGCCGTTTGGTGGGACGGTGAGCGTGGAGCTGGCCCGGCTCCTCACCTTCCAGGTCCTGGCGGCGACCGTCGCCGTCCTCTCTCGCCAGGCCCGCAGGGAGATGACCGAATCGTGGCAGAAGGTGCTGTGCTATCAAAGGGAAATAAACGGTCTGAAGGCCCGGAACCGGGCGATCGAGCAGGAAGCCCGGGACCGGGAGGCAGAGTTCGAGCGGAGCTTGCTCAAGTACTCCGCACTGGTCCACATGCTGGAGGAGTCGGCCCGAAAGATCTACTCGAACCTGGAGACCGACCGGCTGTTCCATTCGCTGTTCCGAGTGCTCGAAGAATGCTTCGGCGCCACCTGCTCGTCGGTCTATCTCAAGAGCGACCGCGAGCGGGCGTTCCTGCTGGCCAACGCCTGTGGTGCAGAGCGGTGCGGATGCCGGCTCCCCCTGCGCCTGGACCCCGGTGATGAACGAGTCGCCGAACTGATCGACAGCCATCAGCCCGCATGGTGGGCCAGCGACCGGCGGGCCGACGAGCACAACCGGTCCGACTCGGCACTGCCCGCGGTCCTGTCGGGCGTGCTGCTCGACAAGACAGAGGTGGTGGGCATCGTCAACGTGCATCAAGTCGATCGGGCCGGCCCCCCCGACGTGATGCTCATGGGGATGGTCTGCAACATCGCCAGCATCGCCTTCACCAACGCACGCCTGTTCAGCAAGGTCCAGTGGCTGGCCGAGCGGGACCCGCTCACCGGTCTGTACAACCGCCGGATGTTCCACGATGCCATCGCGGAGCGAATCGGGGGGCGAACGCCCCGCGTTCCCCCGTTCGGCCTGATCATGCTCGATATGGACCACTTCAAGGCGTTTAACGACACCTACGGCCACCAGGCGGGCGACGCCGTGCTCGAGTGGTTTGCCGGCAACTGCACCCGCTGGGCCGGCGAGGGGAACGAGGTGTACCGCTACGGGGGCGAGGAGTTCGCCATCATCATGCCCGATACCGCCGCCGATACCGCCGCCGAGCTGGCCGAAACAATCAGGCGAAAGGTCAACGAATCGACCATCCACTACAACGGGCACGAGATGAAGGTGATGCTCAGCTTCGGAGTCGCCGCGTTCCCCGCCAACGGGGTGAACGACGACGAACTAGTGCGGAAGGCGGACCGGGCGCTCTATCGGGCGAAGGCCGAGGGCCGGAACCGAGTGGTGGTGTCGGACGCCGATGCCGGCCAGAAAAGCCCCGTCGTCACATACCCGCTCCGGATCGACAGGTCCTCGTAACATCGCCGCACCGTCATCGGAACATCCCCCGCGCCCCGTTCTCCCTTCCCTCCCTTGAGAATCCATCGGGACGCCTGTAGAATTCCCACAACTTTGAACAGGAGGACTCGATGACCCAATACGGCAGTTTCACCGAGGACGGCAGCGCATACGTGATCACCCGGTTCGACACGCCGCGGCCCTGGCTGAACGTGCTGTGGAACGACGACTACGGCGTGTTCATCTCCCAGAACGGGTTCGGCTTCTCGTTCTATCGCGACTGGGAGGCCGTGAAGGTCAACTACGCCCACGTCCCGGGCTATGTGCCCACCGACCCCCAGACCGGCAAGTTCGTCTATCTACGCGACCAGCAGTCCGGCGAGGTCTGGCCCAACGTGCCCATCCACTCCGACCACGGCTACTCGGCCTACCGCTGCACCCACGCACAGGGCTACACCCGCATCACCGCCGAACGGAACGGCATCGAGACCGACTTCCTCATCTACGTACCGCTCGACGAGACCGCCGAGATATGGCAGGTGACAATGCGAAATACCACCGACCGGCCGCGGCGAATAAAAGCGTTCCCCTACCAGCAGTGGCTGCTCACCGCGCCGACCGGCATCACCGACGACCTGACCTACACCCGCGCCGGCTACGACGAGCGGCTCGAGGCGATCGTCGCCCGCACCACAAACACCACCTCGCCGTTTATGTACGACGCGTTCATGACGGCGGACTTCGAGCCGGACGACTGGGACTCCCGCTACGACTCGTTCATCGGGACCTACGGCCGGCTCGACCTGCCCGACGCTGTCGCCGCCGGGGCCGGCACCCGCTCCCCGGCGAGCGGCGAACGGATGGTCGGGGCGCTGGGCAAGACCGTCGAACTCCCGCCCGGCGAGTCCGCGACCTTCCGCGTACTGACCGGCGTCTGCGAGTCCGTCGAGGGCGTCAGCCAATGCCCCACGGTCGTCCCGGTGCTCAAGGGCCGGTACCTGGCCGACGACGGTGCGAACATCGCCCTCGATGACATCAAGGCGTTCTGGCGCGAGCGAAGAGAGACCCTCACCTGCCGAACGCCCGACCCGACCGTGAACATCATCGCCTCGAGCTGGGTCAAGTGGCAGAACACCCACACCATCCGCCACGGACGCGGGGCGTACCGCGGTTTTCGCGACATCCTCCAGGACTCGATGGGCATCACCCCGCTCGAGCCGGGCCTGACCCGCCACTGGCTGATCGAGTCGTTCAAGCGCCAGTACGCCAACGGGCTGTGCGTCCGCGGATGGGACCCGGTCAGCGGCGGGATCGACCGGCGGCTGCACCGCGATTCGCCCATCTGGGCGCCGATCACCCTGTCGACCTACCTGCGCGAGACCGGCGACCTCGAGCTGCTCGACGAACCGGTCCCGTTCCTCGACGAGGGCGAGGCCGGGGTGTTCGACCACGCACTCGCCGGGATGCGGCGGCTGTACGACGAGCGAGCGGCCAACGGCCTGTGCCTGATCGGGGACGGCGACTGGAACGATTCGCTCGACGAGGTCGCCCCCGAGGGCAAAGGCCAGTCGGCCTGGCTCACCATCGCCGCTCGCTACGGCATGCTCACGCTGGCCGAGATCGCCCGCCATTCGGGCCGGGGCGAGCAGGCCGACTCGCTGGAATCGTGGGCGGACGAGCTGAAGGACGCCGTGAACGAACACGCCTGGGACGGCCGCTGGTATCTGTACGCGATTACCGACGACGGCGACCCGGTCGGCTCCCACCAGAACGCCGAGGGCCAGATTCACCTCAACTGTCAGACCTGGGCGGTGTTCAGCGGGGTCGCCGAGGGCGACCGGCTGGCGTCGGTCCTCGATGTCATCGACAGCGAGCTCGATACCGAATTCGGCCCGGTCCTGATGCATCCCGCCTATACCACCTACACCCGTGGGATCGGGAAGGTCAGCGGCAAGAACCCGGGCCACGCCGAGAACGGGCCGATCTACTCGCACGGCGTGGCGTTCAAGATGCTCGCCGACCTCGCCATCGGACGGGGCGACAAGGCGTTCGAGTCGTATATCCGGGCCTGCCCCGCCGCCACGGACAAGGACCCCGATCACTTCCTCGCCGAGCCGTACGCGGCCGTCCGGCACATCATCGGGCCGAGCGACCCGACACGGTTCGGGGCCGCACCCTACAGCGGCAACACCGCGTGGCCCGCCTGGACGTTCCACCTCCTGTACGAGCGGATGCTCGGCGTGATGCCCTGGTACGACGGCCTGCGCATCGCCCCCTGCATCCCCTCCGCCTGGCACGAATTCGAAGTCGTCCGACCGTTCCGAGGGGCGACCTATCGCGTGTCGGTCAGCAACCCCGACGGGGTGCAGGCCGGCGTGCGCCGGATCGAGGTGGACGAGCAGGTCTTGGAAGGCGACGTCGTCCCCGTCTTCGCCGACGGCGAGGAGCACCGCGTCGACGTGGTGATGGGCTGACAATGGCCGATGGTGTTACCCGGCGGCGCATCCCGCCCCGTCCGGTGCCAACCATGCTGGACGGGCGACGTGTTTTCGATATCATAGGGCCGGACTTGTTTTCCGGGAGCCGATGATGCGCCGACCGCCGCCACTTGGAGCGCTGCCCTCATTCCCCGCCGTCGGGGGGACGGCCGTCCTTGCGCTGGCCCTGTCGCTTTTGGTGTGGTCGGACAACGCTTTTCACCCGTTCGTAATCAGCGGTTGGCAGGAGGAGCCGTGGCGGCTGTTCACCTCGGTCCTGCTGCACGGCGACACCCTCCACCTGCTGTTCAACCTGTACTGGCTGTGGGTGTTGGGCTCGCTCGTCGAGATCGAGTGGGGGCCGGCCCGGGCCCTGGGCGTGATCTTCCTGTTCGGCGCGGTCGCCGGGCTGGGCCAGTACGCGTTCACCCCGGGCGGTATCGGGCTGTCCGGCTCGATCTACGGCCTGGTCGGGCTGCTCTGGGTGCTTGGTCAGCGTGACCCCCGGTTTTTCGGGGCGATTGACCGGCGGCTGCTCTACTTCTTTGCCATCTGGGGCGGCCTGTGCGTGGTCCTCACCGCGGCGGGGCTATGGAACATCGCGAATGTGGCCCACGGGGGCGGGTTCCTGCTCGGGTTCCTGCTCGGGCGGGCGGTCAGCGAGCGGCCCGACCGGCGGCCGATGTACAT
>PWKM01000176.1 GCA_003559755.1 Planctomycetota bacterium | reverse complement strand
CAAGCTATTCTATCGTGGAGAGCCGGCCCGCCATTCGCGGATGAGTTTGCCCGGCGGTTGGCCATCCGGCAGCCGGTGTGCTCGCTTGCCCCCGTGAGCTCGAGGCATGGACTTTCCGGGCGGTCTCAGACCGGATATTTCATCACGTGGGTCACGATCTCGTCGAGGTCGGCTGTGGCGACGGCGGTGACGGTATCGGCCCCGCCGTAGTAGACGAAGAGCGTTCCGTCGATAACGACGGAGCTGTTCGGGAAGACCACCATGGGCACGGTCCCTTCCCTTTCCCAGGGCTCTTCGGGTTCCAGAATCGGTTCCGGCGCCCGTGCGATGACCCGCGTGGGGTCGTCGAGATCGAGCATCATCACGCCGACACGATAGATGAACCGGTCCGGATGGGGGCCGGCGACGGCGTGATAGAGGACGAGCCACCCCTGGTCCGTGCGAATGGGCTGGGAGGAGCCGCCGATCTTGTATTTCTCCCAGGGGAAGCAGGGCCCGGCGATGCGGCGGTCATCGACCCATTCTTTGAGATCGGTGCTGAAGCAGATATGCATGCCGGGGCGCTGTTCCGGAGGGTAATTCTGGCTGATCGATTCGGCGGCCACATAGGCGCTCGGGCGATGGATGAGGCAGAATCGCCCGCCGATTTTTTCCGGGAACAGAATGACATTGGCATCAAAGACGTGCTCGCTGGTAATGGGGCCCAACCGCTCGATCGTTTTGAAGTCTTTGGTTGTCAGCAGTCCTCCCCGACGCCAGTTTTTCGTCCAGGTCGGGGCGGTGGGGTCTTCGTTGTCCGGGATGCCGGTCGCTTTGGCGCCCGCCTCGAAATCTTCCTTCCCGATGGAGCGGGCCATGTAGGTGACATAATAGGTGTCGCCGATTTTCACCATGCGGGCATCTTCGACGGTTCCCGCATCGAAGCCCTCTTTTGAGGGGCTGAGCCAGGGCTCGTCGCTCGCTCGCTCGAAGTGGTAGCCGTCGTCGGAAAACGCCAGCCCCAGGTAGATGGTGTTCATCACGGTTCGTGCTGTATATATCATCACCACCCGCTCGCCGTCATACCAGGCGGCGGGGTTGCGGACCTGCATCTTCTCCCAGTAGGTGTCGCGGGGCCGGAGGATCGGATTTCCCTCATAGCGTTGCAGTTTCATAAGACCTCCATCGAGTTTCGGTTCTGCGCGAATCGGACAGACGCGGTTCAGAAACAAGGGCTCGGGAACACCCGCCAGTCCCGTGCAGTCACGCGGTTCGGCCACCGCAACGGCCTGGGCGCCTTGCCGACCATTCCGGCCGGCTGTCCGCGGCGGGCTGCTCTCCGGCAGCGCCCGCGTCCGTTTCACCGGCCGAGGGGATTCTGCACACATCCTACGATGATGTCAAGGATGTGCGTCCCAATACACGGCCTTCGCCCTTCAAGGTTTTTCCACCGTTTGAAGGGGATGGCGAACGTCAAAATGCGGCGGGTCAATTTGCAGGCGATTGGGTTAGCTGATATAATTGGGGCGGTTTCAGCCGAGCGTAATCAACGGCAATCACGGGGCTGTTTTATGTGGACAAGAAGACTGCTCATCGCCCTGCCGATCATCGTCTGCGCGTTCCTGCTGCAATCCTATTTCTGGACGCCCACCTACGAGCAACAGGCGCGACTGACCCCCGAGCGGCTCCGCCACTTTATCCACGCTTCCATCGGGGACGCGGAGATTCTGAACCCGATCCTGTCGTCGGACACGGCGAGCAGCGATGTCCACGGCATGATCTTCGAGGGGCTGATCGACCGGGACCGGGACCTGAACTGGCGGGGCCGAGTGGCCGAGAGCTGGGCCATCAACAAGACGTCCTATCTCGTCGTCAACCCCGACGATGAACGCTCCCCGGAGGAGATACAGAACGCCCTTCGGGACGCGATCGAGAGGCACCGCGACGAGGACACCCCGCTGGCCGCGGGGCTGCGGAACATCATCGAGGTCGGGGAGGTCCAACCGGCCGAGACCCTGACCGAAACGGTCCATGAGCTTCCACCCCCGGACGAGGACACCGACGAGCCGCCCGAACCGGAAGAGGTCACGCTCACCATCCACCGCCCGCCCCGGATTGTCCTCGAGATGGACGAGGTGGACCAGGACCTCGACAGGTGGCTGGAGGAGGTGCTGGGCGAGGGCTACCTGTCCGGGTTCGACGGGCCGAAGCACATCGAGGTCTCGCCCGCAGCGTTTGCAGTCAATGCCGCCCGATACGCCGAGACGTTCCAGCCCGCCATCGAGCACAACCCGATTATTACCTTCCATCTCCGCCGCGGGGTCCTGTTCCACGACGGCGTGGAGCTCGATTCGGGCGACGTGAAGTTCACCTACGAGGCGATCATGAACCCGGCGAACGCATCGCCGCGATCCTCCAGCTACGAGCCGGTCAAAGCGGTCGAGACGCCCGACAAATATACCGTCCGAGTCATCTACAAGCGGCTGTTCTATCCCGGGTTCGGGTCCTGGTACATGGGCATCCTTCCCGAGCACCTGTTAAACGAAGAGGCACTGAAGGCGGAGGCGAAGAGGCGGGGAATCCCCCCGGATGAGTTCTCGCTCCGGCAAAGCCGGTTCAACCGTCGCCCCGTAGGGTCCGGCCCGTTCCGGTTCAGTCGATGGCAGTCGGACGAATTCGTCGAGCTTCTCCGGTTCGACGACTACTGGGAGGGCCCGCCCGAGTACGAGCGTTGGACGATGCGGATCATCCCCGACCTGGTCACCCAGGAGATGGAGTTCTACGCGGGGGCCATCGACCGTTTCGGTGCCCAACCCCATCAGGTCGAGCGGCTCCGGAAAGACCCCCGGTTCCAGAGCTTCTCCGGCCTGGCGTTCGGCTACAACTACATCGGCTACAACGCCCGCCGCGAGCCGTTCGACGATCCGCGGGTGAGAAAAGCGCTCGGCATGGCCATCGACATCGATGAGATCATCGAGTACGTTTTTTACAACCAGGCCGAACGTATGACGGGCCCGTTCCCCAAGCAGACCGATTACTACAACCACGACATCCCCACTTTGCCTTACGATCCCGAGCGGGCCAAGGAACTGCTGGCCGAGGCGGGCTTTGAACTGAACGACGCCGGCTGGCTGGAACGGGACGGCAGGCGGTTCCAGTTCACCCTGATCACCAACCAGGGCAACCCTATCCGGCTGGACATCCTCACCCTCGCCCAGGACTCGTGGCGGCGCCTGGGGATCGATGTGCGCACCGACGTTGTCGAGTGGTCGGTGTTCATCTCCCGATATATTAACCAGTCCGAGTTCGACGCCTGCATCCTCGGCTGGTCGATGTCCATCGACCCCGACCTCTTTCAGATCTGGCATTCCAGCCAGACGAATCCGGGCCAGTTGAACTTCGTCGGGTTCAAGAATGAGCGAGCCGACGAACTGATTGTACGTATCCGCAGGGAATACGACGACGAAGAGCGGGTTCGGATGTGCCACGAGCTTCACGAACTGATCGCCAAAAAACAGCCGTACACGTTCATCTCGGTCGGCATGTGGACCGCTCTGCTGGACCGGCGGATCGTCCGGGTGCAGCGGGACGACGAGGGGAATGTGATCGGTTACAAGCGGATTGTGCCGACCATTACCGGCAGCTATACTTATGACTTCGACGAGTGGCTGAAAGTGCCCGACGCGCCCGTCCACGAACCATAAGAAAAGGGAACACGTGACCGGATTCATCATCCGAAATATCGTCCAGAAGCTGTTCACGCTGTTCGTCATTTCGGTGCTGTCCTTCCTCATTCTCCATCTGGCCCCGGGCGATCCGGCCCAGATCGACCCGATGAACCCGGCGATCACCAGCGATGTCGTCGAGCGCCTCCGCGAGAGCTTCGACCTCGACAAGCCGCTCCCCGTCCAGTACGTCCTGTTCTATCAGCGCCTGTTTACCGGCCGTCTCACCTCGTGGAAGGACGGGCGGCCGGTCCTCGAGTCGATCTGGGAGCGGTTCCTCAACAGCTTGCCCCTGTTCATCACAGGGACGCTGCTCACCTGGACGCTCGCGTTCCCGACCGGCATTCGGGCCGCGGTAAAACGGGGCGGGAAGTACGACCGGACCACCACCTTCATTGCCTACTTCCTCATCTCGATCCCCGGCTTCTTCCTCGCCTATATCCTCATCATCGTCGTGGTCAACGTCTTGCAGGTCCCGGTCATCGGCATGCGGACGCACGGTTTGACCGGGCTGCCGGCGGTGATGAACCGGGTCTGGCACCTGGTGCTGCCCTCGGTCCTCAGCGCCACGGCGGGCATCGCCATCCTGTCGCGCTACGTCCGCAGCCAGATGCTCGAGGTGGAGAGCCAGGACTATATCCGGACGGCCCGGGCGAAGGGGCTGTCCGAGGACGTGGTCCATTACAAGCACGCGCTCCGCAACGCGATGATGCCGTTCGTGACTATGTTCGGGATGCTGCTGCCGGGCCTGATCGGGGGATCGGTCATCATCGAGCGCATCTTCGCCTGGCCGGGAATGGGCCGGCTGGCCTACGACGCCCTGCTCGCCCGGGACATCCCCGTGATCCTCAGCTTGAACTTCATCGGCGCGATCCTTGTGGTGACCGGTACGCTCGTGTCGGACATTTTGTGCGCGATTGTCGATCCACGAGTCAGCTATGAGTGAAGCATACGACACAACAGAGACATACGAGGCCGAGCAGTCCGAACCGGTGCTGCCCGCCCGGACGCCGCTCCAGGAGAGCTGGCGGCTGCTCCGGCAGAACCGCCTGGCGATGGGCGGGCTGGTCATGTTCGTCCTCTTCTTCGTCATCTCCGTCGCCGGGGTGTTCCTCACCACCGAATGGCATCCGCAGCGCCCGCCGCTGATGAACCCGCGGACTACCCGGCTGCCCGACAAGCTCCGCCGGCCGCTGGCCCGGTATAACGCCGAGGCGCTGCGCGACGATCAGCGGCCGCTGGGCGGTATCTATGTACTGGGGACGGACAGCTTGGGCCGGGACGTGCTCAGCCGGATGCTGCAGGGGGCGTGGGTATCGCTCACCGTGGGATTCGTGGCGGTGGGCATCTCGGTCCTGCTGGGGATTGTCATCGGGGGGATGGCCGGATACTGGGGCAAGTGGGTCGAGATGTTCGTCATCTGGCTGATCGACGTGATGCTGTGCATCCCCCGGTTCATCCTCATCCTCACGGTCCTGGCGTTATGGGGGCCGGGCTTGTTCCGGATTATGTTTATTGTCGGGCTGACCAGTTGGATGGGGACGGCCCGTTTCGTTCGGGCCGAGTTCCTGTCGCTCCGCGAGCAGGACTTCGTCACCGCCGCCCGTTCGCTCGGTGCCTCCGACATCCGCATCATCTTCCGGCACATGCTCCCCAACGCCCTCGCCCCGGTCCTCGTCTCGGCCACCATCGGCATCGCGGGCGCTATCCTGCTCGAGGCGGGCCTCAGCTTCCTGGGGTTCGGTGTCCCCGAGCCGCACGCCACCTGGGGCAAGATTCTCGACGACGGTCGGAAGTATCTGTTCGACGCCCCCTGGCTCACGTTCATCCCCGGGGTGGCGATCCTCATCGTGGTTCTTTCCTTCAACCTGTTCGGCGAAGGGCTCCGCGACGCGTTCAATCCCAAGCTCCGCGAAGGAGAGCCCGCTTGAGTTCATCCGGCAACGGTTCATCCCTGCTCGATGTCCGGAACATCCGCGTCTCATTCCGAAGCGGTCGGCCCGACCTCCCGCCCGCCCGGGCGGTCGAGGGGGTGAGCTTCCGGGTCAAGGCCGGCGAGACGGTCGGCGTGGTCGGCGAATCGGGCTGCGGGAAGTCGGTCACCGGGCTGACCATCATGGGGCTGATCCCCAGCCCGCCCGGCCAGATCGACTCGGGCGAGGTCGTCTTCGAGGGCGTGGACCTGCTCGGGCTGTCGCCCGGGCAGATGCGCCGGATACGTGGCAAAGAGATCGCGATGGTCTTTCAGGAGCCGATGACCAGCTTGAACCCGATCTTCACCGTCGGCTCCCAGATCGTCGAGGCCATCCTGGTCCACGAGAAGGTGTCGAAAAACGAGGCCCGGGCACGCACGATCGAGCTTCTGAACCGGGTGCAGATTCCAGACCCGGCGAGCCGGTTCGGCAGTTACCCGCACGAGCTTTCCGGGGGGCTGCGCCAGCGGGCGATGATCGCCATGGCGCTCGCGTGCAGCCCGAAGCTGCTGATCGCCGACGAGCCGACGACCGCACTGGATGTCACCATCCAGGCGCAGATACTCGAGCTGATCCAGGAACTGCGTGAGGACATGGGGATGGCGGTGATGCTCATTACCCACGACCTGGGGGTGGTGGCCCACAGCGCCGAGCGGGTGGTTGTGATGTACGCCGGGCGGGTGGTCGAGGAATCGCCGATCGTGCCGCTCTACGACGCGCCCCTGCACCCGTACACACGGGGGCTGCTGAAATCGATCCCGGGGCGAAACGTGGGCAAGAAACGGCTGCCCGTGATACCCGGCACGGTGCCGGCGGCGTCGGCAAAACCGCCTGCCTGCCACTTTCACCCCCGATGCCCCTATGTCAGGGACGTATGCCGAACACAGGACCCCGAACTGCGGCCCATCGAGGACGGCCGGCTGGCCAGATGCTGGGCGGTCGGCGACTGGCTGGACATGTGAGGCAAGCACGGATGTCGAAGCTCGAATATCGAAATACGAAACAAATGCGAAATTCAAATGACGAAATTCCAGGTCGAGCGTCGAGGCGAACCGGCTTCGAGAACAATAATACCAGCGCCCATTCAAGGGGCCGAGGCACAAGCTGACAGGTGTGGACTTCTGATTTATGATTTGCCGTTTCGGATTTGTTTCGCATTTCGTGTTTAGGATTTCGAATTTGACCCATATAATGGAGAGCCCAAGGACGAACGGAGAGTCGAAACGGCTTCATTAAGGCAATGTCGAAGCACGAATATCGAAACTCGAAACAAATACGAAATTCAAATGACGAAACTTCAGGTCTGAACGGAGAATCGAACCAGGTCCGTGGACAATTTAACGATCGCGAACAGGCCACGGCCCACTCAAGGGGCCGAGGCATAAGCTGACAGGTATGGACTTCTGATTTATGATTTGCCGTTTCGGATTTGTTTCGTATTTCGCGCTTAGGATTTCGGATTTGTTTCGCATTTCGTGTTTAGAATTTCGAATTTGAACCATATGAGGTTGGATTTTGACAGATAACGGTTCTCCGCTCGTCGATGTCCGCGGCCTGAGGAAGTACTTCCCGATCAAGAAGGGGGTGCTCAAGTGGACGGTCGCCCACATCCAGGCCGTCGATGATGTCGATCTTGCCATCCCCGAGAGGGGCTGCGTCGGGCTGGTCGGCGAGTCGGGCTGCGGCAAGACCACGACCGGCCGGGCCATCCTCCGGCTGATCGAGCCCGACGCCGGCGACGTGTTCTTCGACGGGATAGACGTGGTGAACGCCGACCGCGACGAGCTGCGCCGCCTGCGGCGCGACATGCAGATCATCTTCCAGGACCCGTTCAGCTCGCTCAACCCCCGGTTCACCGTCGGCGGGATCGTCGGCGAGGGGCTGCGGGTGTTCGAGCGGGACCGGGGCCGCCAGTACATACGCGACCGAGTCGCCGAGCTGCTCAGGACCGTGGGCCTGTCGCCCGACGCCACTGACCGGTACCCGCACGAGTTCAGCGGCGGCCAGCGCCAGCGGATCGGGATCGCCCGGGCCCTCGCCCTCAACCCCCGATTCATCGTGTGCGACGAACCGGTCTCGGCCCTCGATGTCTCCATCCAGGCCCAGGTCATTAACCTGCTGGAGGACCTCCAGGAAGAGTTCGGGATCGCCTATCTGTTCATCGCCCACGACCTGTCGGTGGTCCGCCACATCAGCGACGAGATCGCGGTGATGTACCTGGGCTGGATCGTCGAGCGCGGCCCGGCCGACGCGGTTTGTGACGATCCGCTGCACCCGTACACCAAGGCACTGCTCTCCGCCATCCCCATCCCGGACCCGCACGTCAAGCCGGATCGGATCGTGCTGGAGGGCGATGTGCCCACCCCGGTGAACCCGCCGCCCGGATGCCGGTTCTGCCCACGATGCCGCGACCGCGACGAGGCGGTCTGCGCGGTGGAAGTGCCGACACTGCAACAAGTGCAACCCGGCCGCTTCGTCCGATGCCATCGGGTGGAAGCCGGCCCCGCGACAGAAGAGACAACTCCCTGACCGACGAGGCACCGAACCGGCAGAAACGGAAAGGCCCCGTAATGCGGACATCCAGAGCATGTGAAACGTTCCGAATCGCTAGACATATGATGTGGCTTGCGGGACTGTACCTGGCGACGGGCCTGCCCGCCGCCCTCGCCGAAACCGTGGATGTCCTGCCGGCCGATCCCGCCGACGGGTCCGGCATCGTGGGCATCATTTCGATTCTTCTCCTGGCGGCCTGCATCTATTGCATCTCTTGGATCGTCCAGAAGCGCAGCAATGACCAGCGTGTTTTCCCGCCGGCGCCGCTCCCCAAGCCGAAGTGCCGCGGCATCGACATCTGGATCGTGTTCGGCGTGTATCTGGTGGCCCCCGCGTTTGTCTTCATCATCCTGGACATCCGGGACATGCGCGGGATACTGCTCGCCAGTAACCTCGTCCACCTGTCCAGCGTCGGGCTGCTGATCTATCTGATTCACTGGCGTGGCCAGAACCCGCTGCGGGCGCTGGGGCTGAAGATCGACGGTCTGGCCGGCCAGATCGGGCCCGGGCTGGCGACGTTCCTCGCGTTTATGCCGGTGCTGATCGGTTTCAACATCGGATGGCGGATGCTGCTCAACTGGTTTGTCGGGCCGGATGCGGCGCTGGCCCGCCAGGATGTCGTGCAGCGGTTCACGGAAACGCCCGACCCGGCGGTGGCCTGGCAGATCGCGATCTCGGCCGTCATCGTCGCCCCCATCGTCGAGGAAGTCCTGTTCCGCGGCCTGCTCTACGGGTTCATCCGCCGCTGGATCAAGCCGTGGCTGGCGATGGCCCTGATCGGTCTGCTGTTCGGGGCGCTCCACCCACCGCTGGCCATCTTCCTGCCCATCTCGATTTTCGGCGTGTTCCTGTGCCTCGCATACGAGAAGACGGGGAACCTGCTGGTCCCCATCGGCATTCATGCCCTGTTCAACCTGGGGAGCACCGCCTTTATGTTTTCTGAACGGCTCGCAGGAGTGATCGGATGACCAAGTTCGCATACACACTGCTCGTCTCGCTCCTGTTCCTCGTCGTCGGATGCCGCGACCGCCCCGAGCCGGATACGCCCCGGGAAGACCCGCCGACTCGGGAGGCACATCAGCCCGAGGAGGAGGAAGACCGCGGTCGCGGCTATATCGACGGCCTCCGGCACGGGCTGCGGGCGGCCGCCGACCAGCAACTGGCCGTCGCAAACCGAACAGTCGAGGGCTTCCGGGCGCTCAAGGGGCGAAATCCGAACGACCTCGATGAGCTGACAGCGGCCGGGTTCGCCCTGCCCGACCCGCCGGAAGGTCTCGAATACCGATATGATCCCGGCAAAGGCGAGATCACCTGGGAGGCGAAAGAATGACTCTGCGGGACCGCATAACCCGCCTCCACCCGCCGGGCGTACCGTTGCTGTTCATCACCGTCGGGCTGGTCACCGCAGCCCTGACCGCCGCGCCCATCGCCCTCCTACTGGCCGAACGCCGGGCAGCCGGGCCCGGGCAGTTCGCTGAGCACGGACTACTGGTCGCCCTCTTCCTGGTCGAACGCAGGGCCGCCCCCGAAGCCGCCCGTCCCGACTTGGCCGATCTCGAGGAGATCGTGCCGCCGGAGCCGGTGTGCGCCGCCCCCGACCAGGCCGAGATCGAACGGTTGACCGCCCTGGACTCCGGAGTATCCGCCCGAAACTGGACCCACATCATCGTCCACCACAGCGGGACCGAGTCCGGCGACGCCGCTTCCTTCGACCGGTATCATCGCGAAGTGCGGGGCTGGTCGGCCGTGGGATACCATTTCGTCATCGGGAACGGGACCCGGACCGGCGACGGCGCGGTGGAGCCGACCGTGCGTTGGACGGCCCAGCGAATCGGAGCCCACTGCCCGGCGTCGTCGATGAACCATCGAGCCGTCGGCATCTGCTTCGTGGGCGACTTCGAGCAGTCGTCCGGCCCGTCCCCTTCCCAGCTCGCCGCCGGCAAAAAACTGGTCCGCCAAATCGCCCGCGGGTTTGACATCCCGCCGGAGAACATCCTGGGCCACGGGGAGGTACCCGGCGCCCAGACGGCGTGCCCCGGGACGTATTTTCCGTTGGACGTGCTCCGCGAGGCGGCCGCCGCCGAACGGTGAGACGTTTTTTTCTCGATTTTTTAGTGTAAACTGGCCGCCTCGTTGGCTATACTATATAAGACAACTATTATCTCTTGCCAGGAGTCCGAAGATGAAATCGACCTTCGTGTACGCTGTTGCTGCCTCGCTTCTGCTGGCCGCATCGTCCTTTGTGTTCGCCGGGCCGTTCGACATGCCGCCCGCCCCGCGCGATCCCGAGCTGCAGGCGCTGGAGATGGCCCGAGCACACCTTCAGCAAGGGGAGGCGGCCCGCGCGGTCGAGGTGCTACAGAACGCCCTGACTCAGCGCCCCAATTCGGCGCGCCTGCGCCACCATCTCGGTATCGCCCTTGTGCGTGACGACAAGCCGGAACCGGCGGCCGCGCAGTTCCGGACCGCCATCGAGCTCGACCGGCAATTCCCCGACCCACATATCGCACTCGCACAGTTGTCCCTGCGGAGAATACGGCCCGAGGACGAGCAAGCCCGAGCGGCCAACCTCGGGCTCGTCGAAGACGCCATCAACCACTACCAGTCCGCCCTGAACAAAACACCCCGGGTCCTTCGGACTCGCCTGTACTATAACCTGGCCCAACTCCATCTCGAGTCGATCCGCTTCCGGGATGAGAACCCCGAGCAGGGCTTCGACCGGGCGGTCGAAGTGCTGCTGGAGGTTCGCGAGCAAACCGACGACGAGACACGCCCGCACATGACCCTGGGGAACGTGCGAGCCCAATACGCCTACTACCTCGCCGGCGAACAACCGGTGCACGAATTGACCGGCGAGACCGCACGGAAGGCCAACGAGCTACTCGATCAGGCGGTCGGCCACTACCGCCGGACGCTCGAGATCAACCCCCGTTTCCTCGACGCGGTCAACAGCATCGCACGGGTATATCGTGCCCGGGGCGAGACAGACCGGGCAATCGCCACCCTCGCCGACCACATGGCCAAGCTGGAGCAGCCGGCGGAACGCGCCATCTGCCTCCGTTGGAAGGGCGAATACCGCCGCCTCAACGGCGAACTCGAGGAGGCGAAGGACTATTTCGAGCGCGCGATCGAGACCTACCCCGGCGAGCTGACCAGCTACCTGCTGCTGGCCAACGTCCATATCGAGTCGGACAACTCGGACGAAGCGGTCGCCGTCCTCACCAGGGCGACCGAATCGCAGCCGCAGTTCGTCAATGCTCATATCGAGCTTGGCATCCTGGAGGAACGGCGGGGCAACCGGGTCCGAGCCGCCGAGCACTTCCAGGCGGCGCTGAACATCCCGAGCTCCCGTGCATCCTTTATCTCCCGGCCGGGCCAGGACGGGCGCCAGACCCTCGCCCAGCTTTATCTTCTCTCTGCGAACCGTCTCGCCGAATTACACCTTGCCGGAGGCCGTGAGAACGAGGCCATCGCCGTGTACCGGAACCTCTCCGACCTGCTCCCCGGCTCGCCGGTACCCAGCTTCCAGATCGGCCATATCCACCGTCGATACGGCCGGATCGAGCAGGCGCGCGAGCAGTTTGAGAACGCCCTGCTGCTCAACCCGAACTACGTCCCGGCACGGGCGGCCCTCGCCGACCTCGAGGCGCTGACGCTGCAGGAGGCGACCACCCCCGAGGAGCGTGGAGCGGTGCTCCGCCGTGCCATCGACCAATATAAGCTGGCCCTGGAATCGCAGCCCGCCAACCCCGTTTTCCTCGACCGGCTGGCCCTGCTGCACGCTCGGCTGGCTTATAACTCCGATCCGATGGACCGCGACCAGATGGAACAGGCGCTGGAATTCGCGAAGGAAGCCGTCGAGGCGTCCATCGAGCCGCGATACCGCCGCCGCCTCGCCTCGATCCACCACGAACTGGGCCAGACCGACGAGGCCGTCGCCCAAATCAACAGGATCATCGAGCAGGTCGAGGAACTGAAGAAGGAGCATCCGGACAGCCCCCGGCTGGTTCTCGACCTGGGCGACCTGCGGGCACAACTCCACCGGTGGGGGCCGAACGAGGACCTGCTCCAGAGCGCCCTGGCCAGCTACGGCGAAGCGGTCGAGATGGACCCCTCGTTCATCGAGCCGTATGTCCGAGCCGGCCGGCTGCTGGAGGACGAACAGCGCCACGAGGAATCGGTCGTCTGGTACAAAAAGATGCTCGACGCGGCCCGGGGCGACACTCCGATCGAACACCTTCCGGACGATCGGTCGCGGTCGGTGCTCCACGCCTCCGCACAGCTCGCCTGGATCTACGTCGAGCATCTTGACGACACCGCGACCGCCATGCGATACGCCCGAGTGGGCACACAGATCGACCCCAACCTGGCAAGCTTGGTCGATACCATCGGGTGGATCCACTACAAGGATGGCGAATACGAGGAGGCGCTCACATACCTCCGCCGTGCAGCCCGCGACGCACCCGCCAACCCGACCGTCCGGTATCACCTCGGGGCGGCGCTCGCCCGAACCGGCGACAACGAGCGAGCGAGAGAGGAACTCCGAGAGGCGCTGAACCACGTCCAGGACGACGAGACGCTGACCGGACGGATCAACGCCCTGCTCGAGGAGCTGGGCAACTGAGGCAGAAGGGGTCCGGGCGGACCGGGCATTGACTTCGCCACTCATCCCCCCTATACTGGGCGGCATCCTGAAGCCGTTTTTGCGCCCCCTTTATGATGAGTGAACTATGAGAGACCTCAACGCTTGTGTCGTGGGAATGCAGTGGGGAGACGAGGGCAAGGGCAAGATCATCGACCTGCTGTCCGAAGAGTTTGACCTGGTCGTCCGCGCCCAGGGCGGCAGCAATGCCGGACATACTGTGGTCATCGGCGACCGCCAGTTCATCCTTCACCTGGTCCCGTCGGGGATCATCCGGGGCGCCGATTGCGTCATCGGCAACGGGGTGGTCATCGACCCGGACCAACTGCTCGCCGAGATCGAGGAACTGCGGGAGCAGGGCGTCGAAGTCGCCGGAAAACTGCTGGTCAGCGACCGGGCACAGGTGGTCTGCCCGTACCACAAAGCTCTGGACGGAGCCCGGGAGCAGGCGCTGGGCGACGGGAAACTCGGCACCACACTCAGGGGCATCGGCCCGACGTACGCCGACAAGGCATACCGAACGGGGCTGCGCATCGGGCAGCTCATCGACCCCGGCTTCGTGCGCGACTTCTTCGAGGCCCAGGTCCCGCTGGTCAACAAGGTTCTCCGACACGTTTACAGCGCGGAACCGGTTGACCTCAACGAGCATATCGACTGGGGCCTGCGGAGCGGAGCGGCCCTGAAGACGATGGTCGGCGATACCGTCGAGTTCCTCGGCCAGGCGGCCCGCAACGGCCAGACCATCCTCTTTGAAGGCGCCCAGGGGGCGCTGCTCGACATCGACTTCGGCACCTATCCGTTTTGCACCTCGTCCAACTCCACGGTCGGCGGGTTCGTCACCGGCACGGGCCTGCCGCCGCAGGAACTGGGGCGGACGCTGGGCGTGCTGAAGACCTACACCACTCGGGTGGGGGCCGGCCCGTTCCCCACCGAGCTCGATGACGAGCTCGGCGAACACATACGCCAGCAAGGCGGAGAGTTCGGGGCGACAACGGGCAGGCCCCGCCGATGCGGATGGTTCGACGCGGTCGCCGCCCGATACAGCGCCTGGCTGAACGGGGTCACCGAACTGGCCCTGACCAAGCTGGACGTGCTGGAAGGCATCGACCCCCTGAAAATCTGTGTGGCATATGAGATCGACGGCCGGGAGACCGAGGTGTTCCCGGCCCGGACCGACCAACTGGCCGCCGCGGTGCCGGTTTACGAGGAGATGCCCGGCTGGCAGGAAGCGACCGCCACCGGCGACACGTTCGACACCCTCTGCCCGCAGGCCGCTGACTATGTGAACAAGCTGACCGAACTGGTCGACGCCCCCGCGAAAATCGTCTCCGTCGGCTCGGACCGGGCACAGACTATTATCGGCTGACAACATCACAATGTACGGGGGTAACCGTCACCGTGATTGAACAAACCGGCCGCCTGCCGCGACACATCGCGATTATCATGGACGGCAACGGAAGATGGGCCGGCCGACGGGGTGAGCCACGTGCGGTCGGCCACCAGGCAGGCGCCGGGCGAGTCCGTGATATCACCACCGCCTGCGCCCGCAAAGGGATCGAGTACCTCACGCTCTACGCCCTGTCGGCAGAGAATTACATCCGCCGACCGGCCCCGGAAATCGACGCCCTGATGGAGCTGCTCCGGCAATACACCATCGACGAACGACCCACCCTGATGGAGAACGACATCCGGTTCAGGATAATCGGCCGCCTGGAAGAGCTGCCCGCAGGCGTGATCGAAGAATGCCGGAACACGGAACGACTGACCGCGGGCAACAACAGCAGGAACCTCTCCATCGCCGTGAACTACGGAGGACGGGCGGAGATCGCCGACGCCGCCCGGGCTCTCGCCGCCAAGGCGCGCGCCGGGATGCTGAATCCCGACGAGATCGACGAGGAGATGGTAGGCCGGCACGTGTACACGGCGGGAATGCCCGACGTGGACCTGCTCATCCGGACGGCCGGCGAGCACCGGATCAGCAACTTCCTCCTGTGGCAGGCGTGGTATGCCGAGCTGTACATCACCGATGTGCTCTGGCCCGACTTCGACGAGGAGGAACTGGACAGGGCGATCCGCGATTACACCCGTCGCACACGCAAATTCGGAGCCGTGGTAAACGACTCGGAAGGGCACAAGGGCTGATGGGAAAACGGGTCATCTGCGGCGCAATCGCCCTGCTCGCCGCGCTCGCCCTGTTCTGGGTGGACCGGTTTGTCGGGGGCGTCGTCCTCGGATTCCTGGGCGTCTTGCTGGCGGCAGGGGGCCTTGCCGAGCTGTTCTCCCTCGGCCGTCGGGCCGGTCTCCAGCCGTTCACCGGCATCGGCGTACTGGTCGGGGGCCTCCTCCTGCCCTACGCCATGATCATGCCGAGCGCCGCCCGCGGTGTGCCCAGCCCCGAGACGCTGTTCGGCCTCCACCTGATCCCCTTCATTCTGCTTTTTCTTATGTTGCTTTTCGCGGCCTCGCGTCGGCCCGGCCCGCTTCGGCCGCAGCTCGGCAACGTCAGTTTTACCGCCTTCGGCGTGCTTTACATGGCGGTTCCGCTGATGTTTCTGGCCCGCACGCGCCTGCTGGACCCCGACGGCTGGGGGTACGTGCTGCTGATCGTCGCGGTGGCGGAGGTGGGCGACATCGGGGCGTATTTCACCGGGAAGGGCCTCGGTCGCCATAAGCTCGCCCCCCGCATCAGCCCGAACAAGACCGTCGAGGGTGCCATTGGCGGGCTGGCGGCCAGCATGCTGGCGGCGGCCCTGGTGGCCTGGATATTTCGGCTGGAGGGCTTGACCCAGGGCGGAATCTTTCCCATCATGGCGTTTGGCGCCCTGGTCGGGATCGCCGGACAGGCGGGCGACCTGACGGCTTCGTTCATCAAGCGGTGCGCCGAGGCAAAGGATTCCGGCGGAGTTCTGCCGGCGATGGGTGGTGTGCTCGACCTGATCGACTGCCTCCTGGTCGCCGGCCCGGTCGGTTACTGCATCCTGGTCGCCTGGCTGAGGATTTAGGTGGCGATGACGACCGAAACGGTGTTGCTGCGCGACCAGCGTGAGACCCAGCAGGTCCACGGGGTCAACAGCACAAACCTCAAACTGACCAAGCAGGCGTTCGGCGTACAGGTCACCTCGCGCCACGGCGCCATCCGCATCACCGGAGATGACGATGGAGTCACCCGTGCGGTGCGGGTGCTGGAGGAGATCAAGAGCCGGGCCGAGTTGGGCAGCCACGTGAACCCGACCGAGGTGGAAGATATCATCCGGGCCGTCCAGAAGGACGTGGACCTCGACGAGGTGGACCGGATCGAGGTGTTCCGCAAGGGAGAGCCGGTCGTCCCCTGGACCCGGGGCCAGGAGCGGTACGTGGCGGCGATGCGCCACGCCGACATCGTGTTCAGCATCGGGCCGGCGGGCAGCGGGAAGACCTACCTGGCGACCGCGATGGCCGTCTCCGAACTCCGGGAGGGCAGCGTCCGAAGAATCGTGCTCGTTCGGCCGGCGGTGGAGGCGGGCGAAAAGCTCGGCTTTCTCCCGGGCGACATGCAGGCGAAGGTCAACCCGTATCTCCGCCCGCTGTACGACGCCCTCAACGATATGATGGACTTCGACCGGGTCCAGCAGTTCACCGACCGGGGGATCATCGAAGTGGCCCCGCTCGCCTTTATGCGGGGACGCACATTGAACCACTCGTTCGTCATCCTCGACGAGGCCCAGAACTGTACTATGGCCCAGATGAAGATGTTCCTCACCCGCCTGGGGGCTAACTCGCAGGCGGTGGTGACCGGCGACGTGACCCAGACAGACCTCGCCCCGTCACAGGTCTCGGGCCTGAGCCACGCCTTCAAACTCCTCCGGCGCATAGAGGGCATCGAGTTCGTCGAACTGACCGGCGGAGACATCGTCCGCCATCGGCTCGTGCAAGAGATCGTCGACGCCTACGACAAGGAGAACATCAACCGGGAGACGGGGCATGGCTAAAAGGACGCGGGAGACCGGCAGACGACTGCGAGCGGCGACCAGCCGCAAGCAGGCCGTTGCCACCGCGCAGGCACCGCGGCGGATCGACATCGACCGCGGGCTGGCACGGGTCCTGGTCGGGCTGGCCATCATCGCCGCCCACTTTTTGGTCATACACATCGACGATCTTCAGCTCGGCCCAGGCCGACTGCTCACCGAAGGCCGCCCGCTCGGGACCCTCGTCCTGCTCCTGGCGATCGCCGTGTTTCTGGGCGTCTATCTGCGGGTACAGCGGCCCAAGCTCATCGCGTCCCGGTCCCGGCTCGCCGTGTTCGGGACACTGTGCCTCATCCCGGTCCTCGTCGCCCGTATCTGCGCCCTCAGCGGGGCAAGCCCCTACCTGGTGCCCCT
>PWKM01000156.1 GCA_003559755.1 Planctomycetota bacterium | reverse complement strand
CGGTCTATCCCTTTCCCTCCGACAAGATAGACGACGTGCACGGTCTGTATCGCCACACATTCCCCCAGGACGGCGAGACGCTCGCACTGAAGTGCAACTTCCTTCAGACGACGATGTTGACATCGGGCACGAACTGCATCCCGGTGACATACAGGCCGGAGTCGGAGACATTCGAGTCGCTGGGCCCCCGCGAAGAGCATTTCGGGATGTACGGGCGGGCGGCGACGGGCATGGCCGTGCGCAACGGCCGGATCACGCTCGCTTATCGGACCTTGAACCGCTTCGCGACCGACGGCTCCTCCGGCGGGCTGGACATTTACGGGCCGAAGACATCGTTCCCGGCCGTGCTGCGCCGCGTTCATTCATTTCCCGGCGGCTCCTGGGAGATCGGGCCGCGCAGCCTGGCGATCCACCCGGACGGCGAGTGGCTGTACCTCGCCGGCTATTTTTATTCATACGGCTGGAACCACGACGGCCTGCACGGGATCGCCCGGATGCGGCTGGATGGAGACGAGCCGGCGGACGTATTCCTCGGCGAGATGAAACGGGGGCAGGGCGGCACGGGCGAGGGAGAACTCAGCCACCCGACCTCGATAACGTTCGATCCCCAGGGACGGTTGTATGTCGCCGATTACATGAACGACCGGATACAGGTGTTCAACACCGACGGCGACGTGCTGAAAGTCATTCCCACGACGAAGCCGGCGGTCGTTCGCGTCGATCCCAATACCGGCGAGATATGGGTGTTCTCGTGGCTGATCGGCAACGACCGGCTGGTCCGGGAGACGGCTCCCAGGCACGATCCGCTCGGTCGTTGGATTCGGATCGATCCGGCCCTGCGCCGGTACAGGTCGTTCGACGATCCGACAGAAATTGGGACGTGGCCGCTGAATCTGGTCGGGCATCCCGACCATGCCCGCCCCGGCGATGGAGCGATCCAGCACGGAACACAACACCGGGTGGAAGTCAATTTCTGGACGGACCCGCCGACGGTCTGGATGGTCGCAGGCAGGCAGAAGGGTATCCAATTGCTGCGGGTGGAGGACGGCACCCTCCGCGTCATCCGGGACTTTGACGAAGACCTCGAGGCCGACCCGTTCGCCGACCGGCACACGGCGCCCATCCGCCAGCGCATCTACGCCAATCCGGCCACCGGGATGCTCTACGCGACATCGGGCAAAAACTTCAACACGGTGACCGCGATCAACCCCGAGACCGGCCGGTTCCAGCGCATCGAGCTGCCGTTTAACACCGAGGAGATGGCCTTCGACCTGGACGGCCGGGCATATCTGCGGTCTATGTCCTATGTCGCACGATACGACTCTCAGACCTGGCGAGAAATCCCTTGGGATTACGGCGAGCGCCAAAGGCAGTTGAGCCACGGAAGCTCGCGCGGGCATCGCATCGGTTCGGCGATCTCGGTGCTGCCCGTGTTCCAGGGGATAGACTGGCACATGGGCGGGATGGCTGTGTCGCCGCGCGGTCATATCGCCGTGGCCACCTACGTGGACGCCGATCTGGACGATGCACGGGTGGCCGAGGAATTACATGCCGGCGACAAATATCGCCCCCGGCTGTATCCCGGCCGGCCCGTCGGGGGCAAACGGGCGGTGATCCACGTGTGGGACCGGCACGGCCAGGTCGTCCACGAAGACGCGGTCCCCGGCCTGCCCGATCTGTACGGAGTCGGTATCGACAACGAGGACGGCCTCTATCTGCTCACATCCGGAACGCGGGTGCTCGGCGGCGAGCGTTATTTTAACGACATGACCGGGACGCTGATGAAGTTCAAGCCCGGCGAGGGAAGAATTCTCGCCCAGGGTGCGATGGGCGGCGGCGTGCCTGTGCCCCTGCAGCCGGGCGATCTGCCGGATCGGCCCATCGACGTGCGCAGCGCCATCCAGGGCCAGGCCTGGGTGCAGGGCGAGGAGTGGATGTACGGTGGGCTGGGGCACTTCGGCAAGAACCGAGGCATCGGGTGCTCCTGCTACAACGCCCGGTTTGACCTGGATTACTTCGGCCGGTCGTTCGCACCCGAGCTCGACCGCTACAGCGTCGCCGTGCTCGACTCCGCCGGGAACCTGATCCTCCGCGTCGGGCAGTACGGGAACGTGGACGACGGCGAACCGTTGGTCAAGCGGGGCGGGCCGCCGACCCCGCGGTCCATCGGCGGCGACGAGGTCGCCCTGTTCCACGGCGCCTACATCGCCACCCACACCGACCGGCGGCTGTTCATCGCCGACCCCGGCAACGCCCGCATCGTCGGCGTGAAGCTCGGCTACCACACCGAAGAAACCGTCGCATTGAAAGACGTTCCAGATACACTAGCAACCGGCCAATAAACGGAGTAATAGGAGCACACGAAATGACCACAATGACGAAAAGAATTCCGGCGATGTTTCTTACGGCACTCGTGACCATGACGTTCACAGCGTTCCCGGCCCGGGCGGAGACGCCGCTGCACCGGCCGGTCGAGGTCCAATTCGACGGGATATCGATCGAGAGTGCGCTGGCGACACTGGGCGAGCAGGTGGGTGTTCGGTTCGAGTACGACGCCGGCCTAGTGAGGGGGCTGCATCCGGTCACGTATGAGGCCGAGGGCCAGGAGGCGGGGCGGGTCGCGACGCGAATACTGTACCCTCGCGGCCTGGAGCTGGGCGAGATGCGAGGCGACCGAGTGCCCGTGCTCAAGCGGGACCCATACGACAAACTGAGGCCGACGCGCGAGGAGGTCTACGAGTTCGTCCGCAAGCCGACGCTGACGCGGGAGGGCGACGACGTGACCATCACCTTCGAGACGGCGGGCTGGTGCGACGTGACCGTCGCCATCGAGGACGAGCGGGGGACCATCATCCGCCACCTGGCGAGCGGTGTGCTCGGCCCGAACGCACCTGAGCCGTTCGTGTGGAACTCGAAGGCGCAGACGCTGGTCTGGGACGGCAAGGACGAGATCGGCCGCTATGTGGACGACAAAGACTCCGTCACCGTCCGGGTGTCGCTGGGGCTCAAGCCGCAACTGGAGCGCACCCTGTTCTGGTCCGGCAAACGGATGGTAACCGGCCCGCTGCTGATGCGAGCGACGTCGCAAGGGATGCTGGTTTGGTTCGGTGGCTTCTGTCCGCAACTGCGCCTGTTCGATCACGACGGGAACTACCTTCGCACGCTGTATCCTCCGCCCGCCGATAAGATCGAAAAGGTCGAGGGCATCCTTATGCAGGAATTTCCGCCGGACAACGAGCGACTGCCATCGAAGCTGGAACATCATCCGTTCGTTACGCAGCATTTTCAGTGGCAGGAGAGTCTGCTGCCGGACCACACGGTTAATACGCTGGCGACGCGCGGCGACAGCATCTGGTTGATCGGCGCGCAAGCGACGCCGCTGGCACTGGATGGATCGAGCGGCGGCCGGAGTTGGGCCAAGACGCCCTCCGTGATCGAGACAGTCAAGATACCCCCTGTTCGCAGTGTTCCGCGTGCAAGGTTCCGAGAACCGGTCCATTTTCATCCTCACAGCGCAGCGGTCTGTCCAGACGGAAAACGCATGTATCTAACCGCCTATTCGAGAACGGATATACAAACCGCTGGTATCGGCGCTTGGGTCCGCACCTGGCTTCACGGGGTGAACATGCTGGATCTGGAAACAGGGGAAATGACGCTGTTTGCCGGCACGATGGGCGAAGCGGGCAGCGATGCCGACAAATTGCATTGCCCCATCTCCGTGGCGGTGGATTCGAAAGGCCGGGTGTATATTGCAGACAACAACAATCATCGCATTCAGGTTCTGGACGCAACGGGCAAACTTTTAAAAACATTGCCATTTGAAAGTCCCGGTATTCTCCATATTCATCCAACAACAGACGAAATTTCGGTGACAACATCGCGCGGTCTTGAAGGAAGGGGGCAAGGAGTCTCTGCTATTGAAACCCTGACCATGCACTCCCTGGGAACGCTGGAACAGCCCACCGAACGCAAATCCTTGCCCTTGGACCATGCGGAGATCAAGCACACGCGCAGAAATTGGGCGCGGGGAACCCGCGCGCAAGGCCTGTTGGACCTTGTTGTGGAACCCGATTTCTATGGCGTAGAACCGACGATTTGGACAGCCAGTACCCGCTTCGGAGATTCTGACGCTGGCGAGTCGCTTCAGGCCTTGCCGTCCTGGGCGCGAGGCCGGGGGGGAACAGCCCCGCATCATCGTGCCAATGCGCGCCTTTGGCGAATCGAGGACGATGGAATAACGCTGTTCCGCAATTTCGCCGAGGAAGCCCAGCGGGCGCTGGTCTATGCCCGCGCCTGGCAATGGGGCCGTCCCCGCCTGGCGGTCCACCCGGTGGACGGCCGGCTCTGGCAGGGCATGCTGGTGTGGGACACTCCTGTGCATCCAGCATCGTTCAACGAAGCGGCGATTATCGAACCGGAAACGGGCCGGATTCAACTCGAAGATCTTCCGACCGATCCGGTTGACCTGCGGTTCGACTGGGAGGGGCGTGCCTATCTGCGGACCTACAATGCCATCGTCCGATTCGATCCCCGAACCTGGCGCGAAATCCCCTTCGATTACGGCGAGGAGAGAACCGTGTTCCACGGCGGCGGGGGCGGGGGCGAGAGGCCCTACGAGGCAAGGTCTGCCATTGTGCTGCCGAGCGGGGGCAGGGGCGGGCT
>PWKM01000190.1 GCA_003559755.1 Planctomycetota bacterium | reverse complement strand
TCGCAATGGGCGACGCGGCGGGAGCAGTCGCGGGATGTGCAACCTCGACGGCCGATGTCGTTCGGGCCTTCATCCAGGTCATTCGTCCGTGCGAAGATATCCCCACGGTCTCCAGTTGCTCCATTATTGCCCTGGGGCCGGGCAGCATCGTAGACAGCGACACCTTGCTCTTTGCCGACACGGGAGTTCTGCCCGACCCCGACGCCGGCCAACTCGCCGACGTGGCCTTGGCGACGGCGCGGACCTGCCGAGCGTTTTTCGACAGCGAGCCGCGAGTCGCCATGCTCTCGTTCTCGACCCACGGCAGCGCATCGCATCCGTCCATTGAGAAAGTGAAGCGGGCGACCGAGATGGTCCGGGAGCGGGAACCGTCGCTGGCTGTCGATGGCGAGTTGCAGGTGGATTCCGCACTGGTTCCTGAGGTTGCCGCTCGCAAAGTGGGCGAAAGCCCGGTCGCCGGGCGGGCGAATATTCTTATCTTTCCGAACCTGGACGCTGCGAACGCCGCGTATAAACTCGTAGAACGGCTGGCCGGTGCCCGAGCACTCGGGCCGGTGCTGCAGGGGCTCCGACGCCCGGCGAGCGATCTGTCGCGCGGCTGCTCCGTGCAGGATATCGTGGATGTTGCCACTGTGGTGGGCGTTCAGGCCCAGCAGAAAACATAGCCATCCCCGGTCAAACGACGCCCGATTATGCCGATGATGAACACCGGGCGCCCGGCGCGGGGTGCATCCAGACTCAGGACGAACGGAGGAGGCAGGAAACGATGATTATCGAGGGCAGGGCATATGCCCGGGCCGGGCTGATGGGCAATCCGTCCGACGGATATTACGGCAAGACGATTGCCATGATCGTCAGGAACTTCTCGGCAGAGGTCACGCTGTGGGAGTCCCCCGAGCTGGAAATCCGGCCCGGCCAGGAAGACTCGCTCATATACCCATCCCTGCCGGATCTGACGGCGGACGTGGACCTGAACGGCTACTATGGCGGCGTCCGACTGGTCAAGGCGACGGTCAACCGATTCGCACAGACCTTCCTCTCTGACCGGGCGCCCTCCGAGATTCCGAACTTCACCATCCGCTACCGGACCAATATCCCCCGGCAGGTCGGCCTGGCCGGCTCCAGCGCCATCATCACCGCGACCACCCGGGCCCTGTGCCGGTTCTATGGAGTCGATATCGGCAAAGAGGTGATGCCGACATTCGTGCTCGAAGTGGAGACGGAAGAACTGAACCTGAACGCCGGCCTGCAGGACCGTGTCATCCAGACCTACGAGGGGCTGGTGTACATGGATTTCGACCGGGAGACCGTGGTTGCCACGGGGCACGGCCGGTATGAACCGCTCGACCCTCGTCTGCTCCCCCCGCTGTTCATCGCCTATCGCACCGACGTCGCCGAGCTCAGCGCCGTCACCCATACCGATCTTCGCGAGCGATGGAAGCTGGGCGACAGCGTGGTCGTCGAGGGGATGAATGAATGCGCCCGACTGGCCGAACAGGCGCGGGACCTGTTGATGGCCGGACGTGGCTCCGAACTGGGCGAGCTGATGGACGCGAATTTCGAGGCAAGGCGCTCGATGTGCTCGCTCGACCCCGTGGATGTGCGGATGGTCGAGATCGCCCGCAAGCACGGCGGACACTCCAAGTTCGCCGGTTCGGGCGGGGCTATCGTCGGAATGTATCCGGGCGACGAGTCCTGCGCCGCGATGGCCAAAGAGCTGGAACAGATCAATTGCAGGGTCATTCGGCCCGAAATCTGAGTCGGAGGGCGGACGAGCGGTGACCGTCGAAAAGCAGACACAGGCCCCCATTCTCATCGGCACCAGTCCGGCAATACGCGAGGTGGACCGCCTGATCGCCACCGCCGCCGAATCCGATATTACTGTCCTCATTACAGGGGAGAGTGGCACGGGAAAGACACTGGCAGCCAGCCGGATACACCACCTCTCCCGCCGGAGAGAAGGTCCGTTTGTTCAGACCAACTGTGCCAGTCTGCCCGAAACATTGCTTGAATCGGAAATCTTCGGCCACGAGCGGGGGGCGTTCACCGGGGCCGCCCGACGGCATTCCGGGCGCTTCGAACAGGCGGACGGCGGCACCCTGCTGCTCGACGAAGTCGGTGAACTAAGCCCCCTGGCCCAGGCCAAACTGCTGCAGGTCATCGAGGAGCGGGCGTTCCAACGAGTGGGCGGCGAGACCCTCATACGCTCAGATGTCCGACTGGTGGTGGCGACAAACGCCGACCTGCGACAGCGAGTGGAAGCCGGTGCGTTCCGGCGCGACCTGTTCTATCGACTGAGCGAACTGGCTATCCGACTTCCCCCCTTGCGAGAACACCCCCAGGACATCCCCGCCCTGGTCCGTCACTTCGTTCGCCGGATCAGCAAAGAACTGGGCAAAAATATCGAACGGGTATCCGACGCGGCCATGGCACAACTGCTGAGATATCGCTGGCCCGGCAACGTGCGCGAGCTGCAGAATGTCATCAAGGGGGGGCTGGCCACTGCCGAACACGAGGCGGTCTGGCTCGAAGATCTGCCGCTCTCCGTCGAAATCCACACCGCCGACAGCGAACATTCTACGGGCGAACTGTGCTCACTGGAGGAGGTGGAGCGGCGGCACATCGCAAAAGTGCTCGCTGCTGTCCACTGGAAAAAGGTCGATGCCGCCGCCGTACTGGACATCGGCCGGTCCACCCTCGATCGCAAGATCGAAAAATATGGGCTGACAAAGCCCGAATAACCCTCCCCGAAACGTATCATATCGACACAATTCCGTTCGGAATAGAACAAGACACGTAAGCCAAGAGTTCGCAGTAGGTTGCCGCCCTTATCGCGGAAAATGCGTATCATAATGAGACGTTTTTGCCGATCCTGTTCTCGGGGAGTTTCAAGTATATTCCTTGAAGACGCAATATCTATCTTCCTATTCAGGAAGAGGTTACACCGCATGCCGTACGAATCTGCCGTTCGGATCGATGACATGGCACAGATTTTGCTCATAGTGGGGGTAGAGGTGTTGAACTATGGGATTGCACAACACAATTAACCAGCAAGCCGTCACGGCCCCGGCATCGCGATCCGCCCATGCGGAATCCTGCCCCCGGCAATCCTCCGCCCTCACCGGGGGCAGGTCCGTATCTTCTCATCTTGTCGAAAACGCGGATGGTCGGGGTGCCCGTTCGGCTGCACAACAGGGAAGGAGTGAGCGATGAAATTCAAGGTGTTCAGGGCTCGTTCTCGTGGCTTTACCCTCATCCACATAATGACGACCGGCGTCATCCTGACCTTGTTGGGAATGATGGGATGGCAGACAGCGCGCTACGCCACCCGGAGAGCGGACATGCAGCGACTGCTCAACCGCGGCAACAATCTGGCGACCTGTCTGAACATGTATCAGCAGAGCAACAACCGTTTTCCAGATGCCTATCCGGCCCGTTTGGAAGTGGATCTTGCCCCTTATGCGGATAGTATGGCCTTGTTCGTCGACTCTGCGAACCCGGGCGCAGGGGCCGACTCCCTGAACAAATCCTACGTGACTCCGGTGTTGAGCCAGGACCACACTTATGTCCTCAGTCTCAACTCCGAGGTGGACCCGAATCGAACGGTGGTCGTATATGCCGACAGCTCGGCACGAGTCGCCAGGCGACTGCCCATCTACCACGACGGTGAAAGAGTCCAGCCCGGGACCGTCGTGGAGGGTGGGACCGTCGTATTCGGCGACACGAGCACCGTCGAACTCTCTGATTACCTGGCCACGACAATTGTTCAATCGTTCGTCGGTGATGACGATAATGCTTATAACGTGGTCAAGTTCAATCGGAGCGTACCGGGCACGATGACGGCTGCGGTTGCGGACGCGGGCGTCGTCAAGATGGCCTCGGCTGCCGGAGTCACGTTCGTCAGGGGCGGGATCGCCGATATGGAGCTATTGCAGGAAGACGGGAAGGATTACGCCAAGGTGTTCGCCGAGGCAGGAGAGATCATCGTCAACGGCAGTGTCATCAGCCAGGGGATGATTGCCGGCGCCTCGACGGCAAGCGTCCTGTTCTCCGTGGACGGCGAAACGTTCATTGACACACAGAACATGGAGGGCGAAATTAATATCAACCCGAACAACTCCTTCTTCCAGTTCGAGCTGCATTACTACGATGATCAAGGCGAGCCAGCAGTCACCCGACGCCAGGACCTGCTCAGAGATCGCACGATAGAGTACTCGGGCGAGGCATATAAAGTGCTTGTCAGGCCCATTGGAAACGCCAATCAAAATACGCTCGAGATCAACGGTGAACCATACCGGCTCCACAACGGTACAACCTACACCTTCGAGGGCGATTTGGATGTGTATCTCCGTAACGAAGGGCGCGGGATGGGCCAGTGGTGGATCAGCATCAGGGTCAATTCGCCTGAACCTGAAGAAGAAGAGGGCAATGGTGACGAGGAAACTACAGAAGCAGGCGACGGCCAGTACGACGATGATTATGAAGTCGGGACCATCGATGGCGATGGTGGGTCGGGCGAAGAAAGCGACAGCCCGGCTCGCAAGCGCTGGTTCCAGTCGTCCGGACTGGCCGAGCGGATACTTGGCCGGGGCACGCCCGTCAGAGAGGGTCGATGGGTGAAAGTCACCGGCTTCAATCGTTGACGCATACGGCGCATGGGCATG
>PWKM01000330.1 GCA_003559755.1 Planctomycetota bacterium | reverse complement strand
TAATCACCGCCCTGATATTTGTGAGCTCCGGTCCTGCCGAAGCGGCAAACTAGCCGACGCCGGACCCCGGCCAGATCGGGCACAGGGGGCAGCGGGCGCTTGCCCGGCCATGCTTTTCCGGATCGGGTTGTGACCTGTGGGATGAGAGTCCGTACTGCGCATCCGCCGCTTGACCGTCAAGCTCCGTCGGCGGGCTGCTGTCTTGCTGTAGCCAGGTGGGCGAGGGTGGTTTCGTCCAGGGCTTCCCGGCCGAGCATCTCCGCTTCCTGAAGCATCTGTTCGAGCCGGTCATCGAGCGCGTCGGCCTGTCGGGAGGTCAGCTCTCCGCCCCGTGTCCGGCGCACACAGTCCAGAGCTTCGGCCAGCCCGATCTTCTCCAGCGACCGTGCGGGCTGCCAGACGGCTTCCGGGCCCGCCCCGGTGCTTCGCACCAGGCCGGCCCGTTCGAACAGATCGAGCATATCGCCGATCAGCCCGGTGGACACGTCGCCCCACTCGGCGAGCTCGGCGATCGACGGCGGCCGCTGCCCGCGATGGAACCGGCCGGCCACCTCGAGCAGGCAGTTGATGCCCATCGCCTCGCGGGCCGCCTGGTTCAGCCGCTGCGTCCGGCGGTCACGGGCGTAATTCTCCACGTTCTCGCCCGCGTACGCCAGCTCGGCCCCGAACAGCGCGATCAGCCAGAGGACGTATATCACGAACACGAACAGCGGAATGACCGCGACCGTCGTCCCGTATAGCTCGCCCAGCGTCTGGGCGCGACGCCCGAACAGCCACGTCGCAAGCATCGTCGATTGGACCAGCCCCTGTACCAGGGCCGCGCTGAACAACGCCGCAGCCGCCGCCGGGGCAAACCGCACCCGGGTGTTCGGAAGAAGCCAGTAGAGAGCGAGGAACACCATCCACACAAAACCGACTTCCGACAGCCACCGGATGGTGCGGACCAGGAACGGGTATCCCTCCAGCGACCCTGAAATCTGTGAGATCAGCCCCACGTAGCCCGCCACCAGGGGCGGCACCACGGCAAGCGTCCAATAGGTGCGCAGCTTCTCCACCACCTCCCGCTGGCGGCGCACCCCCCAGATGTTGTTGAACGCCGCCTCGATCCACGAAAGGAGCCCGTAGAACAGGCCGGCGCAGAAGACCAGCGCCGCCACCCCGATCCGGCCGTACTCGATCTCGCCGATGAACGACGTGATCCGATCGCGGAACGGCTCCCGCCGCTCCTCCAGGTCCGGTTCGTCAGCCGCCGGGTCGTGGGGCATCTCGGCTACGAACCGCTCCACCACGTAGTCGATCACCCGCTCCTCATACTGCTGAAGCTCGGCGAAGCTGTTGATGACCGACAGGGTGACGGCCAGCGAGGGGATGAGGCCCATCATGGTGATGAAGGTCAGGGCGGCCGCCCGGATCGTGCAGCCGTGTTCCCGCGCCCCCTGGCCCACCAGGACGGCCAGCCGGGCCATATGCCGGAAAAACGCGCGGGGCCGCGACCGGACCTCCGAGTCGCGCCGCCAGATGTCCGTGGAGAGAAACCGATAGACCTTGTGCCACAGGTCACGCAGGCGGTCGGGCAAAGGACTCTTGCCAGTCACGAACTCTCCCACCGGTCATCGAAAGATCGGCCGGCTCACCGGCTGAACGACGCCAGCGCTTCTTCGACATCCGAGTAAACCTGGATAATACGGGCAAAGCCCAGCGCCTCGAACACGTTCTCGCGGATGTCCTGCCGCAGCCCGCACACACACATCCGCCCGCCCGCATCCAGCGCCGCCTTCCGAAACTCGAGCAACTGCCGCAGACCGACACTGCTGATATACGTCACCCCGCCGAAGTCGAGAACAAAATGGCGGGCGCCGTCGTCGGCCGCGACGCCAAACACCTGCTGCAAATCATCGATCGCCTGCGAGTCGACCGAACCCTCGAGTGACAGCACCGCCACCTGAGGGCCGCTCTCCTCCCGTATGTCTGTGGTCGCTTTAAACCGGGCCGTCATCATTGTGTTCCAGGCGAGTGGTCGGGCACAGGGCCACTTTCAAGTGCCCGCATTCTACCCGACGGGGCGGGGCCAAACAAGACATTTCGGCGAATTCCGTGACCCGGTCGCCCCGAACCGTTCACATCACAGGCATTCCGAGGCGGCCCGTTGGCACGGCAAATCGTTCCCGAGATGGGGCAACGGCCGCTTCTCCGTGGCACGGCCATCCCTGGCCGTGATTCAACGGCTCACGGGCTGGAAGCCCGTGCCACACAAAGCCCTCTCTTATCTGCCAAGCGGCACAGGCCGGCTGGCGAGGAGAGGCCGCTCCTCGGCACCCCGCTGCCGGGCGGGATTGGTACACGCGTCGTTGCGGTTGTCCACGGCGGAGCACGCCTGTGGGCTAACGCCGCTTCCTTCGTTTCAGGCCGAGCAGGGCCAGGCCGAGCCACGACAGCGCCGCCGGCTCGGGGATGACGGTGCCGGGCAGCGGGCCGATCTCCTCCAACCCCGAGTATGTTATGGTCCCCCCCAGGTAGAGGTCTGAGAGGTCCCAGTCGGCGTCGGGCAGGTTGATCTCCGAGAATTCGCCCACCCACGTCTCGACCTCGAACAGGTGGAAGGTGTCGCCGGGCTGGGGCGTGAACCCGCCCCACAAGGCGATGTCCAGTGCGCCTCCGACGATGAGTTCTTCGGCGATGATGCGGTCGTAGAGCGGCGGGTCCGTCCCGCCGATCTCCATCAGCAGGTCGGCCTGCGACAGGTCGAGGGTCTCGGCGGTGATCACGCCCGGGCTGCTCCCCGGCGACAGGGTGCCGACGATGGCGAGCGTGCCCGTCGAGGTGAAGCTCCCGGTCACGTCGGCCTGCACCGCGATGCCCTCGCCCGTCCCCCCGGTCAGGGTGCCGTCGGCGACGAAGCTGGCGGCCTGGAAGCTCGCCTGACCGATGATCTCGCCGGTGTCGGCGAGAGTGATCGTGCCGGCGACGGTCATCGTCGGATCGTTCCACGTCCACATCTGTGAGCGGATTTCGGCGTCGCCGGAGACGGTGATGTCGCGGTTGAAATGGGACGCGACGTCGGTGACCCCGGCACCGTCCACGAGCAGGTCCTCGTATTCCGTCCGGGCGTGGAGTGCCAGGTTGTGCCAGTGCCCGGCTGACATGGCGACAAAGACGCCGTCCGGCACGTCGGTCTGGCCGTAATTGTTCCAGCCCCAGGCGGTGATGCTCCCGTCCGCCCGGAGCGCTAAGCTGTGGTAGTGCCCCCCGGCGACGTCGGTGAAGTTCTCGTTCGGATCCGGCATGGTGGTCTGGCCGTAAGCGGGCCAGCTTGATTCGCCAGGTGGGCCCCATGCGGCGACGGTCCCGTCCGCCCGCAGCCCCAAACCGTGGTACCCCCCGGCGGCGATGGCGACGAAGTCCCCGTCCGGCACGTCGGTCTGGCCGAAATAGTCATAGCCCCAGGCGGCAACGCTTCCGTCCGCCCGCAGCCCTAAGCTAAAGTTCTCTCCCCCGGCGATGGCCACGAAATCCGTGATATCCGACGGCAGATTGTACTCGCCGTACGAATGGCCCCAGGCAACGACTTGCCCCTCCCGCAGCCCCAAGCTGTGGAAAAACCCCGCTGCGACGGCCGTGAAATCCTCGTTCGGAAGCGGCGTAACGGTCTCCCCATTATAGTTCCTGCCCCAGCCGACGATGGACCCGTCCGCCCGTAGCCCCAAGCTGTGGTACCACCCCGCTTCGACAGCTACGAAGTTCGTGATTTCCTCGTTCATGTCATCCAACGGCGGCTTATCCTGTCCGTAATAGTCCCAGCCCCAGCCGACGATGGTTCCGTCTGACCGCAGCCCCAAGCTATGGGTCCCTCCTCCTGCGACGGCCACGAAATCCGTGATTTCCTCGTTCGTGTCATCCAACGGCGGCTCGCACCGGCCTTCACCCTGAGCCCCCCATGCGGCGACGGTCCCCTCCGGGTCCGCCAGCGAACCCACGGGCGCGCCGAACGACGCCCCGCTCCAGATGCCCGATACCAGCACCGCAACCATCACAACCACTATCTTTCGGCCCATATTACCTCTCCTTCAATCGGCGCCGCGGTCCGCCGTCGGCCACACACCATCGGCGAACCTCGGCCGTTTCGTCCTGATTTCTACCTTCTGTCCTGGTTTTCCCAGTAACCAAGTGTACCCCGCCGCCGCTTCGAGCTGCTGTCGAGCGCGGCGGCGAACCGAACAATAACCCTTTTTGTCAGCAAATCCCGTGCCACAAACGAGCAGCAACCGGAACAAAACACAGGGGGCAGTGGCTAACTGCTTGCTCTGTATGAAGTTATGAGTCTAGCATGTTTGTAGTCGCGGATGGCACTGTTGTGGGCGGATGTTGCAAAAATGAGACGGTCAGAACAACATATCCCGAGTAATTTCTGTAACTCTCTTATTGCCAAGGAGATAAGGCATGTTGCCAAAACGCACCACGCCTTTGTCCAAAAAGCCCTGAATGGTGCAAAAACGCAACGCGGCGGGCGTTTCGCAACACTGCCGCGATGGAGAAGCGAGGGGCCGATGGAAGCGCGGGGGCATGTGTGCATGGGGGCATGGGAGCATGGGGCATGGGAGCATGGGAGCATGGGAGCATGGGAGCATGGGGGCATGGGAGCATGGGAGCATGGGAGCATGGGAGCATGGGAGCATG
>PWKM01000318.1 GCA_003559755.1 Planctomycetota bacterium | reverse complement strand
GCCGCGTTCGAGCAGCGATTGCACCTCGGAGCGGGTGAGCCGGTCGCCCGCTTTGACCGCCGCCTTGCAGGCGATGATTTTCGCCATCGCGAGTTTGCGCTCCTCGACGGGCGTCGATTGCAGGTCGCCGCTGAGCTCGGCGAGCAGGTCGTGTACCATCTGCTCGGGGTCCTGGCGGGCGAGCACGGCGGGCACCGCGTTCACCGCGATCGAGTCGTCCCCGAACTCGGCCAGCTCGATGCCGAGCAGGGCGAGCGTCTCCTGTTCGGCGAGGAGCCGGGCGGCGTCGGCCTTGCCCAGCTCGATTACCGCCGGGACGAGCAGCCGCTGGCTCTCGAGCTTCGCCCGCCCGATCCGGTCCCGGATGGTCTCGAACAGAATCCGCTCGTGCAGGGCGTGCTGGTCGATGATCGCGATCCCGTCGGCCCGCTCCTCGATGATGTAGCTGTTGCGGACCTGGAAGCAGCGGGGCTGGTCCGGCTCCTCGGCGGGCGGTGCGTCCGTCGGCTCGGCCCCCGGTTCCCGGTCCGCCGTCGCGGCGACGTCCGGGCGCTCGGGCCTCCGCTCGAACGGCATGCTGGCGGTATGGCCGCCGCGGGTCCATTCGGACGACTGCTCCATCCGGAACGTCCGCCGTTCGCCGCCCGGTTCCGCACCGCCGGTCCGGCCCGACCGTTCGGGCGGCTGGAAGACGGGGGCCAGGTCGGCCGAGCGGAGCGCCTGGCGGACCGCGCCGAGCACGGCCCGATGGACCTGGTCGCCCCGGCTGAACCGCACCTCGATCTTCGTCGGGTGCACGTTCACGTCGACCTCGCCCGGGTCCACCCGGACGAAGAGCACGGCGACGGGGAACCGCCCCTGGACCAGCAGCCCCTCGTAGGCGGCGGCGATGGCGTGGTTCAGCCGCCGGTGGCGCACGAACCGCCCGTTCACGTAGGTGAGCTGCATCTTCCGGTTCGACCGGCAGTGGACGGGCGGGGCGACGAACCCGGTGACCGAGACCGGGCCCTCGCCGGAGTCCACCTCGAGCAGGGCCTCGGCCAGCTCCCGGCCGTACAGGTCGCCCAGCCGCCGACGGCGGTCGGCCGTCGCCGGGAGCGCCAGGGTCTCGCGGCCGTTATGGACGAGCCGGAACGCGACCTCGGGATGGGCCAGTGCCACCCGGGAGACATGCTCGACGATGTGGGCGTACTCGGTGCGGTCGGTCCGCAGGAACTTGCGGCGGGCGGGCACGTTGAAGAACAGGTTCGCCGCCTCGACGGTCGTCCCCTCCGGGGCGCCCTTCGCTTTGACCGGGCCCGGCTTGCCCCCCTTCATCTCGATCTCGCCCGCCTCGATGGCGCCGGGCGGACGGGACACGATGCGGGCGTGTGCGACGGCGCCGATGCTGGTAAGCGCTTCGCCCCGGAACCCGAACGTCGCCACCGAGAACAGGTCGTCGTCCGTCCGCAGCTTGCTGGTGGCGTGGCCGTCGAACGCCACGGCCAGGTCGTCGTGGGCCATCCCCTTCCCGTCGTCGGTCACCCGGATGAGCTTCTTCCCCCCGTCCTCGATCTCGATGGTGATCCGCGACGCCTCGGCATCGAGAGCGTTCTCGACCAGCTCCTTGACCACCGACGCCGGCCGCTCGATCACCTCGCCCGCCGCGATCTTATTGACCACCTGTTCGGGGAGTACGTTGATAATGCCCATGCCGCGATTCTATGCCCGGCCCGCCGCCCGGTCAAGAGACCGGCTCGCACACAAAATGATCCGATGCGGGATCGCTGCTCGCCCGCCCGGCCCCGCCGAACACCCCAACACCTTCAAATCAAAGTTGTAAAACTGAACCCGATCGGCTAACCTAGCTTACGTGCATAGGGGCACGGCAAAGGATCGTTTCAAACCGGCGTGACTTCCGGGCGCGAAGTCCGCATAAGGAAGCGTCCAACCGGGGGTGTCTCCACTGTCGGCGACGAACGGAAAGGCAGAACGAGTATCAAGCCCCGAGGCCGACGGGGAGCCGCCGACAGAAGGCCGAACGTTATGACCGAGAAACCGGACGGGAATCGCCCGCAACGCAGCCTCCTCTCCGTCGTCGTTCCCATCTACAACGAGGCGGAGACGTGGCGGACCGTCCTCGACCGGGTGGCCGCGGTCGAGCTGCCCGGTATCAGCAAGCAGATCATCCTCGTCGATGACGGCTCGACCGACGGCTCCCGCGCCGCGCTCAGTGAGTTCGCCGGCCGGTCGGCCGACGCCATCGCCGCCGACCTCCCCCCGGGCAACCGGGTAGACGCCGTGTTCCACATCCGGAACCGGGGCAAGGGGGCCGCACTGCGGACCGGCTTCGCGGCCGCCCGGGGCGAGTTGGTCATCGTCCAGGACGCTGACCTCGAATACGATCCGGCCGAGTACCCCCGGCTGCTCGAGCTGCTTGTCGAGGGCCGAGCGGACGTGGTGTACGGCAGCCGGTTCGCCTCCGGCGGCCGGAAGGGCTACCGGAAGAACTACCTCGCCAATCGGTTCCTCACCGCCCTGTCGAACCTGACCACCGGCCTCCGGCTGACCGACATGGAGACCTGCTACAAGGTGTTCCGCCGCGAGGTGCTCGACCGGCTCGACCTCGAGCAGGACCGGTTCGGCATCGAACCCGAGATCACCGCCAAGGTCGCCCAACTCGGCGTGCGTGTTTTCGAGGTCCCCATCCGCTATAATCCACGCCGACACGAGGCGGGCAAGAAGATCGGCTGGCGCGACGGCCTCCAGGCCATCAGGTGCATCGTCCGATACGGCCTCGCCCGCTGCAGCCGGGCGCGCAAAGACAGGGCAGAACGAACCGAGGAGCGAGAATGAAGAACTTCGTGTTGAACAAGCGAGTGGTCGTGACCGGCGGGGCGGGATTCATCGGCTCGCACCTGTGCGAGCGCCTGCTCGCCGACGAGAGCGAGGTGCTCTGCGTCGATAACTTCTACACCGGCCGTCGCGGGAACGTCATCGAGTTCATCGACAACCCCCTGTTCGAGATCTCGCGCCACGACATCACCTTCCCGCTCTACATCGAGGCCGACGAGATATACAACCTCGCCTGTCCCGCCTCGCCCGTCCATTACCAGTACGACCCCGTCCAGACCACCAAGACCTGCGTCCACGGCTCGATCAACATGCTCGGCCTGGCCAAGCGGACCGGGGCGACCATCCTTCAGGCCTCGACCTCCGAGGTCTACGGCGACCCCGAGCAGCACCCCCAGACCGAGGCGTACTGGGGCAACGTCAACCCCATCGGGCTCCGCTCCTGCTACGACGAGGGGAAACGCTGCGCCGAGACCCTGTTTATGGACTACCACCGCCAGCACGGACTGCCCGTCAAGATCGCCCGCATCTTCAACACCTACGGCCCCCGGATGCACCCGCACGACGGGCGGGTCATCAGCAACTTCATCGTCCAGGCGCTCAGCGGCGAGGCCCTCACCGTGTACGGCGAGGGCGAGCAGACCCGCAGCTTCTGCTACGTCACCGACATGGTCGATGCACTCGTCCGCCTGATGAACACGCCCGACGAGTTGACCGGCCCGATCAACCTGGGCAATCCGGTCGAGACCTCGATTCTCGAGCTGGCCGAACGGATCATCGAGCTCACCGGCTCGGCCTCGAGCATCGTCCACAAGCCGCTGCCCCAGGACGACCCCGTCCGGCGCAAGCCCGACATCTCGGCCGCCCGCCAAACCCTCGACTGGGAGCCGACCGTCGAGCTCGCCGAGGGGCTCGAACACACCATCGAGTACTTCAGAGGGCTGGCGTAAGCCCTTCGAGCATGTGCGTCGGAACCGGGGATAATGTCCGGCGATCGCAAGGATCCCAACTCCTTGAGACCGAAAGCCATCGAGGGAGCGGGGTGTGCGTATTGAGCAGGCAGCCGACAAGCCAAAATAAATCTTGACTATGCTAAGGGGTCTGGATATATTGTGCTTTCAGTGGGGAGCAAGAGTTAGCAGGAGGATTAGGTATGGTCGCGGAGAAGGGGAACTCATACTATGTTGTGGGCCTACTGGTGACTCTATCGTTGTTTGTCGGGGTGATCGGGTGTGTTCGCCCACCGCGTATGCAGGACGTCCCGCCTCCGGAGACGACACTCGGCCAGATCTGGGAACTGACCTGGAACTACGGGACGATTGACGATTACATCCGGACATGGGAACCTGCCGCCATCGGTCAGGGTCTCCTGCTGTACCCAGCAGACTTCGTGTTTGACATGGGCTATCGTGTGCCCAAGAATATCATATACGACCTGCCCCGAGCCGCCTGGCGGTCGACCTTCGGCGATGGCGAAGAGACGGCTCCGGCTCTCGGTCGATATACAGCGGTGGCCGCGCCGGTGTTGCTCCCGGCGAGTTATGTGGGCGAATATTTCTCCGGCATCTGGAGTCATGTGTCAAACAACCCGGTCGAGTTTGTCATGCACTCGACGTTCGGCTACTTGACATACAGAGCTGCCACTCGCCGCTCATCCAGCAGCTCATCCAGCAGCCCAAGCAAACGCCCTAAGAACGGCAACAACTATGTTGTGGACCCGCCGAACGGAGCTTTCTATTGACATGACACGGGGACGTTTCACATCGGGGCGGCTGATCCCAATCGGGTTGGCCGTCTCGTTTTTTTATCCAGCACGGCGGTGGCGGTGCTCGACTGCGGTGAGCGGCCTG
>PWKM01000303.1 GCA_003559755.1 Planctomycetota bacterium | reverse complement strand
GGGCGAAGTCCCTCGGCGGGATGGTCACCAGCATGGACGGCCTGCTCATTTTCACCGACGAGATGAGCTGGCTGAGCGGAGAAGCTGCCGGCGACAACTTCCAACTGGCCAAAATCGTGGAGATTCTGCCGGAAGCAACGGGTGATGCGGTCCGGGCACTCTCGCCCGACGGCACATTCACCGTGCGACGATGCGAGTTCAACCTGATCCAGCGGCCCGGCGAAACGCCTGACGTCGAGTATGCAGGGACAGTTGAATTTCGGGACGTGAAGGGCTCGATCCCCCTGTTCGATGATGATGCAGAGGGCGAGTTCCCTATCCGGCAACTGGCCGTCTCGCAGTTGAGCGGCCGGGCGACCGTGGATCGGCCGCGTGGTCGGGTATTCCAGGGGGCTCTCGTACTGGACAAGGTGAACGGGCCGTTCGGGATGATTCAGGACCTGACCGCCGATGTCGAAAGGGCCGGCCCCCTGTACTCGTTTCGGAACGTCCGCGGCAACATGCACGGTGGACTGCTGGAGGGCGAGCTGAATGTGACCGGCGACCTGTCTTCCGTTCACGGCCATATTGCGATATCCGAAATGGATGTGTCCCGGATAAATGACTTCATCAGGGCCACCCGTGAGCGGGTCTGGGGGAAAATGCGCGGGTCCGTACAGTTCAGCGGCCGGCGCCGGCTGGAGGGAGCAGGGCAGGGCCGATTGCCCAACTGGACCCTGAGCGGGAGCGGCTCGATGGATATCGACCGGGGCAACCTCGGCCAGACCATGCTCGTTCGCAGCATCTACGACGTGCCCGGGATGTTTGCCGAGCGGCCCGACGCCGTCGAGGGAGCTTCGCTCGATATTCTCATCGACAACGATCAGTTTGAAGTCGAATCGCTCGTCATCCGGGGGGCCCGGCTCAGCACCCGCGGCGTTGGGGTCATCCACTACCTGGAGGAAGACCAACTCGACCTCATCTTCTATCGACAGGCACACGGCAGCTTACTGCCGAACATCCCCATCATCTATACCATCGGGCGGCTGTTGAACCAGACCCTCGATGTCATCAGGAACGAACTGCTTCTCATCCGTGTGACGGGCAATGTGACCGAGCCGTCGGTCTCGCCCATCCTGCTGCGAAACGTAGAGCGCCATCTGCAACCTGCCATTCTTGCCGACGTCATACTTGGTGGGAGGGAACCCTGGCGGGAGGTGCCCGAGAATGAAGACCCCTGAATCGGATGGCCGGCGAGCCGCTGAAACCGGTTCGCTGAGCCGGCTGCCGCTGGTGCTGGCCTGCGCACTGCTGGGACTGATCGTGATCGCCTTTATCTATAACGAACTGCGGCGGGAACGAGAACCAACACCGCCCCGCATCCCCACCATCTGGACCCGGCAGACCGAACTGCCCGTCGATCTGTCCCACTTCTTCAACAACGACGGAATCGCATCGTCCACCGACCCCGACGACGCCAACTTCGACTGCCCCGACAACCCGCCGGATGTCCCCAGCTCGGGATACCCCGCCGAAAAGATGCCGGCAAGCGGAGCGGTGCTGCGAGTGGACGAGATTGACGCATCGTTCCTGTTCCCCGTCATCGCCCCGGGAGAGCCGAATAATGTCGCCTGCCTCGGGCAGCGGATCGGTGACGCCGGAAGGCCCGGCTGGCTCGACGAAGAGTTTCGCTGCACGGCGGTCGCCTTCCTCGGAGCCGCTGAGAACGGGGCCGCCACCGGGGCGGTCAAACTCAAATACGAGGACGGCTCATCGGACATCAGAATGCTAAGCTTTCCCGATTGGTGCGTGCCGTCCGACGATGCCACCGTGGCCTGGCGGGCACCCTACCGCTACGCCTGGGACGAGTGGACCGGGCGGAACGACCGACAGGAGGTGCCCTGCTACCTGTACGCCGCGAGAATCCCGGTCGATCCCGACCGGCGGCTGGTCGTGATCCGGCTGCCCGAACAGCAGCGGATGCACATCTTCGCCATCACCCTCCAGGTCGATCCCGCCGATATCAGCATCGCTCGGCGGGCCGATACCCTGGCCCAGCGCTACCGGGCGGTGGCCGAACTGGCCCTTCAGCCGAGGGCCGACCTGTCCGGACCGGTCACGGACCTCGCCATCCGGCTCGATGAGGCCGAAGCATCGATCCCCGACCGATTGCAGCGCCAGTTCCTGTGGCTCAGAACCAAGCACGAATACCTCGCCTATCGGCTCGACAAGCAGCCGGTGCTGACCGGCTCGAAGACCGAGGAGTGGGCCCGCGAATGGATCGACGGGCTGCGAGCCGATCTGACCGAGCTGCTGGCGGGCAGCGACCCGTTCGAGGAGAAACGCGGCAACATCCTCAAGGGCTATGTGTCACAGATCGACGGACAGGTCCAGCCCTACACCGTCTATGTCCCGGAGTCCTACGACCCGCGCCGGCCCGCGCCGCTCGCCGTCCGCATGCACGGACACGGATGGTACCGGCCGTTCCAGGGCTACCCGACCGAAGGGGTGCGTGACGCGGTGGTGCTCAGCCCCCACGGTCGGGGCAGCATGGACTATATGTTCGTCGGCGAGGAAGACGTGATGGCGGCGATCGATGAGGTCCAGACCGACTATACCATCGACCGACGCCGGGTGTACCTGCTCGGGGCGTCGATGGGCGGGACCGGCTGCTGGCACCTGGCGACGCGGTACCCCGATCGGTTCGCGGCGATCGGCCCGAGCGCGGCGAACACCGACAGTCGGGCCTGGGCGGAATCTGCCACCCGCGTTTCGCCCGACACCGGCCGGTTCGCCTGGCTCCACCGCGAGCTGCGGGCAGCCAGCGACCCGGTCACCTATGCCGGCAACCTGCTTCACACCACCACGTATTTTCTGCACGGGGCCGACGACGGTGTGGTCTCCGTCGAGAACAGCCTGGCGATGGCACGGGCCCTGGAACGGGCTGGCTGCTCGTTCACATACCGCGAGGGGGAGGGCGGTCACGGGTGGCGCCCGGAGGATGTTGTCAGGCGTCAGCACGACGCGGTGTTCGCCGCCCGTTTAGTCGATCGCCCCCGGCGTGTCCAGCTTCGGGCTTCGCAGTTGAAACATGGCCGCTCCCACTGGCTGCGCGTCCTGCGGTTCGGTCGGCCCGAGCTCTACGGCGAGATCAACGCCGAGGTGAGCGACGGTTCGCTGATCCGGGTCGAGCCGCGAAACGTCACCGCGTTCCAGATCGACCTGCACGAGTGCCCGGTCAACACCGCCCAGGCGATTACGGTCGTCATCGACGACGAGCCGGTGTTCACCGAGGTCGTGTCCGATCGGCGGTGGCTGCGATTCTCACGGGAAGGGCTGCACTGGCGGCCCGAGTTCGCCCAGCCGCTTCTCCATAAGAGGCCCTACCTGGAGGGACCGGTCTCCGACGCCTTCACCGCCAGCTTTATGCTGGTCATCGGTACGCGGAGCGAGCGGGCGTTCGACCGCCGGGTTCTGCGAGAAGAAGCGGAACGCTTCGCCGACGACTGGGAGCGATTGTACACCAAACCGCCCCGAGTCCGATTCGATTACGAGGTGACCCGGGCGGATGTGGCGGAGCACAATCTTGTGCTCTACGGCGGCCCGGAGGACAACACGATCACCGCTCGGATCAACGACCATCTCCCCATCCGGATCGAGAACGGGGCGGTCGTCGTCGGCGACCGGCGGGTCCATCGCGGCGAAGACGTGGCCGCCAAGTTCTGTTATCCCAACCCGCTGAACCCCGACCGGCTGGTCGTGGTCATTGCCGGTGCGAACCGGGCCGATGCGGTCTTCCAGAGCAACAACCTGTTCGGGAACTTCTTCCAATGGGGGCCATACGACAACTGGTCGTGGTTCGACTATGCGGTGTTCGACCGCCGGTCGCGCTCGGCCGAGACCATGCTCGAGTTCGGCTTTTTCGGGCACGACTGGCAGCTCGACCACCACACGACCTGGTTCGGCGACGCCCGCGCCCGGGAACGTGCGCCCGCCCGCGCAATCCCGGTCCGGACCGGGCCGCCGTCGGGGCGAGAGACAGTACACCTGAGCGAACTGATGCCCGTGCTGATCGACCAGCACAAGATGGCCGTCGGGTTCGACACCAGCGCAGAGGGGCGAGAGCTCAGCGTGGGACCTGCCGGGGAATCGCGCCGGGTGTTCCCGCGGGGGCTGGGCATCAGGGCGCCGAGCCGGGTCGTCTTCCGGATTCATCGGCCCGGTACCCCCTACGAGGAGCGATTCCACCGCTTTCGAGCGACCGTCGGCATCGACCTCGAGGGAGAAAGCGAAGTGACGTCGGGCCGGGACCGGAGGGAATGGGTCCAGTTTGTCGTTCGGGGGGACGGGCACCTGTTAACCCGAACCGGGCGGATGCGATGGGACTCGGAGCCGGTTGACATCGACCTGCCGATCCTGGAGGTCGAGGAACTCGAGCTCGAGGTGCGGTGCACCAATGCCCGCTGGCTGGTGGGCAGCGCAGCGTGGGGAGATGCCAGGATCATCCGTGCAAAGACCGGGGACGGTGAGCCGCCGGATTCCGGACCCGGCCGGCGAGCGGGCGACGAGGAAACCGGGCCTGAACGCGCGGAGCCCGGCGAAGCTACTTCTTCTCCCCCTCCTCTTCCTTCTTCTTCTCCTCCGCCTTCCGATCGGCCTCCAGGACGATCTGCAGGATCTCGCCGGGGTCGTCGCTGAAAGTGATCAGG
>PWKM01000127.1 GCA_003559755.1 Planctomycetota bacterium | reverse complement strand
TCGATTACGCCGGGTCCGGCCAGCTTTTCGAAACAATGAAACTGAACGAGCGAGGCGACCTGTATGTCGCCCACGACCCCTACTACCAGGCCGTGATGCTGCAGGAGATCGGGGTCCAGGGCTGGCTGGTCGCGGTGCTCGAGCCGGTGATCGTCGTCCAGAAAGGCAACCCGAAGGGGATCACGGGCTTCCGCGACCTGGCACGGGAAGACGTGAGCTTGGTCCTCCCTCATGCCGTCTATTCGACCACCGGCTGGATCGTCAGCGCGATGGCCGAGAAGGCCGGAATAACCGAGCAGATCAAGGCGAACGTGTCCACCAGACAGCGGGGCGGTACACAGGCCGCCGAGCAGATTCAACTGGGCATGGCCGACGCCGCTGTCGTCTGGAACGCGGTACATCATGCTCGCAGTGACGACCTCGACCGGGTGGACATCGAGCCGGAACTCCGGGAGGTGGATTCAATCACCGTGGCCACGTTCGGCGAGTGTGATCTCCAGAACACCAGGGTGACCGTGAAAACACTCAAGTACTCCGATCAACTCGAGGCGGCAACAGCGTTCGCCGAGTTCCTCGCCTCCGAGGAAGCCGCGAAAATATGGGAAGAGTTCGGGTTCCTCCCGCCCGGAGGCGTCCGACTGCCCGCCGTCGAACGACCAAACCGATAGGAGAATAATGCACCATCGAGCCAAGCTGTGGATGAGCGGACTGGCCCTCCTGCTGATGGCGGGAGTGCTCGCCCTGACAACGACCGGCTGCGGCCCGGCCGAGGACAAGGTATTTGTCTGGTGCGCGGCGGGGATGCGGCCGCCCATCAAGGAACTGGCCGAGGAATTCGAGGAAACGCACGGCATCCCCATCGAGCTGACCTATGGCGGGTCCGAGCTGTTGCTCGGCCAGATCGAACTGCACAAACGAGGCGACGTGTACATCGCCGGCGACGCCGACTACATCGACATGGCCGATGAACGGGGATTCGTCAGCACCCGTCGGACGCTCTGTTATTTCGTCCCCGTCATCCTGGTCCAGGAGGGGAATCCGAAGGGAATCACCGGCTTCGATGACCTGCTCCAACCCCGGATGAAGCTGGGACAGGGAGACCCGAAAGCGGCGGCCATCGGGCGCCTGATGCCGACGATCCTGGAACTCAACGATGTGGACCCCGATGCCTGGCGTGACAACGTCGAACAGATGACCCCGACGGTCAATGAACTCGCCATACACGTGCAGCTCGGGAATCTCGACGCGGCCATCGTCTGGGACAGCATCGCCCGCCAATACGAGGACTATTCCGACATCATCGACATATCGCCCGATCGGAACGTGACCCCAATCGTCGAGGGCGCGGTGCTGACCTTCAGCAACATGCCCGACGAGGCCCAGGCGTTCCTCGATTTTCTGGCCTCCGACCGGGGCAAGGAAGTCCTGGCAAAACACGGATATACTGTGGAGGACCCGAGGTAATATCCGGCCGGACCCGTCCCCGCCTTGATATTGTCCCGCAGCACGCGGGAGGACCCGAGGTAACGTCCGGCCGGCCCCTTCTATGAGAAGACACAAACGAACCTGGTTCGAGCACGGCACGGTCGCCGTTCTGCTCATCTTCACCGGCTGCATCGTCGCCCTGTTCGTCGCCACGGTCTCCTACATCGACGCCGAGCCGATGCGCGAGGTGCTGACCAGCCACTCGGTGCGCCACGCCCTGTTCCTGACCGTCGTCTGCTCCGTCATCTCGACCCTGCTCTCGATCCTGGTCGCCGTCCCCTCCGGCTACGCCCTCAGCCGCCAGCGGCTGCGGGGCGCGATGGTCTACGACATCCTCGTCGACGCCCTCATCGTGCTCCCCGTCCTGGTCATCGGGATGAGCATCCTGGTGTTCTTCCACCAGACGCGGGCACTGCCCGGTGTCGGCGGGTTCTTCCTGTGGCTGGGCAACCTGTTCATCCATCGCGTGCCCGGCATCGTGCTGGCCATGTTCTTCTGCTCGGCCTCGTTCGCCGTGCGGGTGATGAAGGCGACGTTCGACGAGATGGACCCGCGGACCGAGCACGTCGCGATGACCCTCGGCTGCACTCGATGGGGCGCGTTCTGGCGGGTCGTACTGCCCCAGGCCCGGCACGGGCTCATCGCCGCCGCTGTGCTCAGTTGGGCCCGCGCGGTCGGCGTGTACGGCCCGATCATGATCGTCGCCGGGGCCGTCGAGGGCAAGACCTACGTGCTCCCGTCGCACATCTTCGTCGATATCACCGTCGGCCGGCTCAAGGCGGCCCTGGCGATATCGCTCATCATGATCGCGATGGCGTTCATCGTCCTGCTCCTGCTCAAGACGTTCTCCAAATCCTCGCTGTTCGGGGCGGGAGGGGCCGAATGATCCACGCCAGGGACATCCGGTTCGAGATCGGCGACTTCCGCCTGAACGCATCCCTCGAGGTGGGCGACTCCGAGTACTTCGTCCTGCTGGGGTCCACCGGCTCGGGCAAAACGCTGTTCCTCGAGTCGATCTGCGGCCTCCACCTGACCGAGGGCCGCATCCTGCTCGACGGGGTCGATGTGACCGACGTCGAGCCGGGCAGACGGGGCATCGGGTACGTCCCCCAGGACGGGGCGCTGTTCTACCACCTCGATGTCCGCCACAACATCGGGTTCGGCCTGCGGGTCCGCGGCACGGGGAACTCGACGCGGGAGGAGACAATCCGGCGGCTGGCCAGGATGCTCCAGATCGAGAAACTGCTCGACCGCCGAATCCCCGGGCTGTCCGGCGGCGAACGCCAGCGGGTCGCCCTGGCACGAGCACTCGCCTGCGAGCCGTCCGTCCTCCTGCTCGACGAGCCGGTCAGCGCACTCGACGAGTTCACCCGCGACGCCGTGTGCCGCGAGCTGGTCCGGCTCCAGCGGGCGACGGGGGTCTCGGTCATCCACGTCTGCCACTCGTTCGCTGAGGCCCGGCTGGTCGGCGACCGCATCGGGGTGATCGACCAGGGCGAGATGGCCCAGGTCGGCACGCCCGACGAGCTGGAGCAGTTCCCCGCCAACGCATACGTGGCCAATCTCCTCCGGCTGGAAAACGTCTTCGTCGGCTCGGCCCGCCCGGCCAACGGCGGGGCACAGATCGAGATCGATGGCGTCACGCTCCGGGGGCCGGCGGCCGACGGGCGAGTCGAGTTCGTCGTCCGGCCCTGGGAAATCCGCGTCGATAACGGGACGGGGAGCGCGGCGAACCAGGTGAGCGGCCGGATCGTCGAATACCACCTCGCCGGCCCGCTCGCCCGGGTGAGGATCGACCGCCCGATCCCGCTCGTCGCCACCATCGCACGCGAGCACGCCGAGTCGAAAAACCTCGCCGAGGGGAAGACCGCCACACTCCTCTTCGAGCCCGAGGCCATCCACCTGCTCCAACCCCGAACAGCCCCAGCCGAGGCCGGCACAGCCCGATAGCCGGCCGGCACACCGCATCACACCGCCCGCCAGCACGAGCACCCTGAACGGACCGCGAGACGGATGCGTACGCCGCCCGCCCGCGTTCACGCGCGAACACGGCGCGCACCGTCGGCCCCTCCCGGAATGAACGTCAGCCGGTGAGCGTCCAGGCAGCAATAGATGAATTGGGGAGAGGGGGGATCAGGTAGGGACGATGTCCTTTCGGCCGCGTCTTCGCCGCCGATTGATCGTCTTCCGCCCGCTCTTGGTTTTCATCTTGGCGCGGAACCCCTGCTTCCTCACCTTCTTGAGATTGCTGTTTCGTCGTTTTCTCAGCATCGGTCACCTCGTTGGTTCCAAAACGGTATTTTATGGCCGGCCGCCGGTTCTGTCAATCGCCGGGTGCGGGCGACTTGGGGGCGGGGGCTCATGGGAGCACGGGAGCACGGGAGCGGACGGTGAGGGGTCCGATCGGAACCGCCGATGAACGCAGATAAACGCAGATCCCTTCGCACTGGGCAGGTATGGTCGAACACGCGTTTCGTATTTCGATTTTCGAGCTTCGGGCTTCGCATTTCGGTATTCGAAATTCGGACTTTCTCCCCTCGGGGAGCCACCTGTGGAATTTTTCCCGATCGCGCTCCGTAACCCTTTGGCGGCCAGCGGCCTGCAACGATTTCGGGTCGTTTCGTAAAAACGGTTTTTCGGACCCGGTCTTCGGGTACCCATATCACACGGAACCCCTTCCGCGCGAAGATGTTACGTCGTATCGAAGTACGCGGTCGGCCGTCACGGCCGCACGGACCTTCTATGTATATACCGCAGGAACGGGGCCGGAACAGGAAACGCCGGAACGCCGCGCGACCGGCGCGTGGGCTTTCACGTGGCACGGCCATCCTGGCCGTGATTCGATGGCCCACGGGCTGGAAGCCCGTGCCACAACTCCGCCGGCGAGCGAACGTGCCGCCAACCCCTCTCCCCGGCAGATGAGCATCGTTCACGTGTTTCGTATTTCGGCATTCGGACTTTCTCCCTGCCGAGTGAGGGTCGATCTGGACAGGAACCGCCGATGAACGCAGATAAACGCAGACCCCTCCTCCCTGACTGCGGGTCGATCACGAGTTTCGGATTTCGGTATTCGAAATTCGGACTTCCTCCCTCCTCGAGGGAGAGTGCCGGTCGTTATCTCTCAATTCGTAGTCGCGGGAGTGCCTTCTGCAGTTCGGCCACGCCCTCATCGGTGACCCGCGTGCGACTCAGGTTAAGCGACAACATCCCG
>PWKM01000020.1 GCA_003559755.1 Planctomycetota bacterium | reverse complement strand
CTCTGACGCGGTCATCGTCAAACGTTGCCGCCTGGTCCCTCTGCGGAACCACAAAACACAGGGCATCCGCGGGAAGCCGGATCGGTTCACCGTCCCGCGTCGGGGTCGTCCCGATTACCCTTTGACTTCTGTCCTCCAAATTGTATGTTCGGACTTCGAGCGGGAGATCTGAAGTAAACTCGGACCGGAGCCGCCGGATTCGTGCCCGCAGGACAGCGAGCTCGTTTTGAATGGTCCCGCGGAACTCCGTGTCGTCGTACTCCTCGACATACCGGTCCAGGGCTTCTTCCATCCGGTCGGCGACTGCCCGCGTGAGCTCCCGGCCCTCGATCTCTTCGGTCAGGGCCCGCCAGGCCTGCTCGGCGTCGTCCTCCCTCAACTGCCGGTGCAGAGCGGCGAGCTTGGCACGGTAACGAGGGGCGAGGACGTGTTCGCCCGCGGCGTCGAGCAGGCCTTCGAGCCGGCCGGCATCGCGCTGCGCCGCCGCGATAACCGCCGCGGCCATCTTTTCGTCCCGGCCGTCCGGACGCCAGGGGTCCTTATATTGTTCGATGGAGCGGTCTGCGATGTCGTCGAATCGGAGTTCGACCTCTTCGCGGCGGATCAGGTGCTCGATAACCACGGAATGCTCCCGGACCTCTTTGAGCGTCCCGCTCACCGAGCCGTCTTCGGTTCGCAGCCCGATGTTGCGTCCGATGAGCTCGCGGAGGTTTTCGACCACCGTCGCCCGTTCTATTTCGGGGATGCCGCCGATGATCTCGCCCACCGCGATGGCCGCATCGAGATACTCGCCGGCGGGTTCCAACGCCTCGTCCTGCCGGGCGGCTTCGGCCAGTTCGCCGGCTCTCTCGAGCTCGCCCTCGGCGACCGCTGCCTCGATCCGGTCGAGCAGCCGGTCCACTCCCCTGCGGGCTTCGGCAACCGGGTCGGAGGGCGGCGGATCGAGCTCGGGGCTGTCCTTGAGCGCCGTCAACTGTTCGCGCAGGCCGGCCGCGTCGTCTGCCAGAGGCGCATACCGGACATCGGACAGCTTATCGAGTTCGGCAAGACCGGCCGATATGTCACGGTTGGCGAGATGTTGCCTGGCCGCCGACAGAACGGGCCGTATGCGGTCTTCCGCCTCGTCCCGAAGCTCTGCGGACCGGGCCTCGGCCCACGGCTGCTGCAGATCGACGAACTCCTCAGGCAGTTCTTCGGCCGAGAGAACGGCGATGGCTGCATCGTAGTTCCCCGTCCGGCCGAACCGGTCGGCCCGTTCTGCACGTTCTTCGAAGCTGCGGCGGGCGGCCCGCTCCCGTCGGTCCTTCAGAGCGTCCAGTTCGCGTTGTGCCGTGCCGGCGACTTCGCTGTCGGTAATCTGTTCGAGGGCGGCCTCGTATTTCGCAATGCCGTCACGAAACCGGTCCGGATGCTCGGCGACCCACGATCTGGCGTCTTGCAGGTATTCCAAGTCCGTGGGCGGGCGTACTGGTTCTGTCGGCTGTGTTACCTCAGGGTCGTCCTCGCGCTCCGGCCGATCGGCCCTCGGTCCGCCGAGGAGAAACACGAGTCCGGCGACCAGAACCGCCACCAGGATCACCGACGACACAACCAGCAGGCCCCGGTTTTTCGGGGCTGGCCTTGATCTCGGCTCTCGGCCACGCGGTTTGTCTCGGGCCGCGCCGGACAGAACGCGCTCGATTGCTTCGGCCATGTCATCGGCCGTCTGGTACCGGTGCTCGGGAGCTTTGGCCATCGCCTTTCGGACTACGGCCGACGCGCCGTGGGATACATCCGATCGGTCCTGGTAGGCGGCGGGCGGCGGCTCCGACAGGTGCTTGGCCATCACCTCGTTGCCGCTTCCGCCGGTGTAAGGCGGATGCCCGGTGAGCATGTGGAAGAGCGTGGCGCCCAGCGAATAGATGTCGGCCCGACCATCCAGGTCGTGTTCACCGCGAATCTGTTCCGGAGCGATGTAATCAGGGGTGCCGATCGCCATGCCCGATTGAGTCAGGTTCGTCGGGATATCGGTCGCTTCCCGGGCCAGGCCGAGGTCGGCGAGCTTTACCTGCCCGTCGGTTGACAGAAGGATGTTCGAGGGCTTGATATCGCGATGGATCATGCCGGCCTTGTGTACATCGGCCAACGCCAGGGCGATATCCCGGACAATCGAGAGCGCCCGGCGCTCGGGCATGGGCCCGTCGGACCGGAGGACCTCTTCGACCGACCGGCCGTCGACGAATTCCATCGCGAAATAGTAGTACCCGTCCGCTTTTCCGGCGTCATAAGCTTGAACAATATTATGATGCCGCAACCTTGCCGCAGACTTTGCCTCGCGAAAAAACCGCTCGAGGTATTGTTCGTTCTTTGCCAGCCGAGGCGGAAGGATCTTCAGGGCGACAACACGGTCCATCGAGACCTGGGTCGCCTTGAAGACGGCTCCCATCCCCCCCTGTCCGAGCTTGCCGATGATTCTGTAGCCGCCGACACGCTGTTCGTTGTTGTCATTCATCGCTTATCTTTGCGATCAGACCGATTGACCTGCGCGCTACATAATCGCTTGTCCACACAACTAATTATAGGCGGTTCCGTTGGGTCATTGCAACTTCAAGGGCGCACGCCGAAACCATCTCATTTATGGGAGCACAATGCCCACGACAACCTTTCGGCATGGCGCGGCCGACGGGAATGATCGGGTTTTCTTCGCCAACCGGGCTGGTTCGTCAGCCCGAATCGCCGGACGAAGATCAGGCGCGGCGCCTCTTTGCGAGACCGCCCTCACGGAATCTTATGGGGACACTCCTGCTGGAATACGCCTGAGAGGCGGTACAGGGCGGTTGTGGTGCGTTCCGGAACCTGGTACCCCCAAGGGGAGTCGAACCCCTGTCTCCAGACTGAGAATCTGGCGTCCTGGGCCACTGAACGATGGGGGCGTCTGTATAAGCCGAATCATATCATCCGAAGCAGCTTGCGTCAACCCCGGGCGCCCGCAGATCCAAAAACGCTCAGGGGGCATTGTATCCGGAGCGTTGATGCACCACAGTGGTCGAACCTCGTAATTTCGCGGAACTCGCGGGCGTTCCCGAGTCTCTTCTTTCTGAACCGCGTTTGGCCAATTCACGCTGAACAAGGGGAATATGTGCGACGAAAAAAAGGCCCGGGTCGGCTTCTTTCAGATGCCAACCCAAGCCCTTGTGTCTCGGCTCGCGTCGAAAAACGCAAAACTCAGTGTGGTAGCGGGGGCAGGATTCGAACCTGCGACCTCCGGGTTATGAGCCCGACGAGCTACCAGACTGCTCTACCCCGCGATCTGCCTCCATTATAAACTGCGATTCGCCTCCGTCAAGTGGCGCAAGGCAAAAATCCGGAAACGCGCAGGGACAGGGTATCCACCTTGCGGCTGCGGGCGAAGGGCCGCGCTCGCCGCTGTGCAGGGGCTACCCCCTGGCCGGTCCCGAAGCCGGCGTGCTGCGGACAACGGGATTTTTGACCCGTGGGAACCTCGCGGTCGGCTCTACTCACCCTCGCTCGACAACAACTCGTCGATTGCGGCTTCCAGGCGCTCGATACGGGACTCGAGTTCGGCTATCCTGGCATCCTTTTCTTCGACGAGCTGGTGGAGTCCCTGGATGGCGGCCATCGAGATGCCGATCCCGTCGATGGTGCCGATCGACGTATCGCTGTCGCCGAGGCCGAACGCGGCGTGCAGGTCCTGGGCGACCGGACCCATGTGCCGGACGTCGGCCGACTGGGTCCGGTAGTTCCACGTGGTGATGGGCACGGCGACGAGCTTCTCGAGCACGGCCTTCGTGTCCACCGCCTCGAGGTTCTCTTTCTGGTCGCGGTCGGAGACGGACGCCCACATCCCGCTCCCGGCGGCGAGGTAGGCGTAGGTCGTCAGGGTGCCGCTGGTATAAAAGTATACCCCGCCGGTTGCTCGTGCGGCGAAGCGGTTCGCGCTTGTGACGGAGAAGTCGGCTTGTGTCGAATCGGCCCAGGCGAACACGCCGTTGGCGTTGGCCTTCGCCCGCCGGCCGGCGGCGAAGCTGTAATCGCCGGCCGCGTTGTTGCCGGTCCCGCCCGGGACCGTAGCATATGAACCGCTGGCCGTGATGTAGTAGCCGCCGCCGACCGTAGAGTAGGTGCCGCTGGCTCTGTTCGCATAGCCGCCGCCAACCGTGGAATGCCAACTGGCGGTGTTCTCCTGTCCGCCCCCGACTGTGGAGTTATCCCCGCCGGTGGTGTTGTTTCGCCCCCCGCCGATCGTAGAAAAGAAGTGACTGGCTCTGTTCGAATAGCCGCCGCCGATTGTGGAATTAGGGCCGCTGGCGGTGTTTTCAGAGCCGCCGCCGACCGTCGAGTTGCCGTTGCTGGCAGTGTTTGTGCGGCCTCCACCGATCGTCGAACTGGCGCCGGTGGCTCTGTTCCGATAGCCGCCGCCGACAGCAGAGTAGCTGTCGCTGGCGGTGTTTTGATAGCCGCCGCCGACCGTAGAATACCATCCGCTGCCGGTATTGAAATAGCCGCCGCCGACCGTAGAATACCATCCGCTGGCGGTGTTCGACCAGCCGCCGCCGATTGTGGAGACATCGCCGCTGGCTTCATTGCCTACGCCGCCGCCGACCGTGGAGTCAGATCCGCTGCCGGTATTGTCCCAGCCACCGCCAACCGTGGCACATAAGCCGCTGGCCGTGTTGTAGTCGCCGCCGCCGACCGTAGAATACCATCCGCTGGCAGTAT
>PWKM01000276.1 GCA_003559755.1 Planctomycetota bacterium | reverse complement strand
TTCCGTTCTTGCAATCCTCCACGCTCCGCTCTCTCTGTTCTATGATGTTTCTTCTATATTTATTAAAGTAATAATCATAGTAATAAGGGCTGTGCGTATTTGGATTATCGGCTCAATTTGGACGTAAGGGCATATACATGAGCGTATTATGATTTATGGTCGGTTTGGTCTGCTTGGGGATAACCTTTGGATGGAACTGGTGATAAGTCCTGTTACCCAAAGGCGGCCGAGCCGCAGGCCGAATGATTCAAGATCAATGCCAGACTAATCAACCGGTTATTCCTCCGCTAACCCAAAGGTTTTCCACAAAGTACCCACACTCTTCTTGTGGATAAGCTCTGCGGTATGTTTGGCTGAGTTGTGGATAACTTGGGGATAACCTGTGGAAGTTATGGGCAGAAAAATGGCGTTTCTCGGGCGCGGTCATGTTTTCGCCTTCGGGAGGACGGGGCGTAGAAATCGCCCGGTGTATGATGCCTCGACCCTGGCGATCTGTTCGGGCGGGCCCTCGGCGATAATTGTTCCCCCGTCATCGCCTCCCTCCGGGCCCATGTCGATGATCCAGTCGGCGCACTTGATGACATCGAGGTTGTGCTCGATGATCGCGACGGTATTCCCTTTATCGACCAGCCGGGTGAGCACGTTCAGCAGTTTGCGGATGTCGGCGAAGTGCAGGCCGGTGGTCGGCTCGTCGAGGATATAGAGGGTCCGGCCGGTGGCTCGTTTGCCCAGCTCGGACGACAGTTTGATGCGTTGTGCCTCGCCGCCGCTCAGGGTGGTGCTCGACTGGCCCAAGCGGATGTAGTCCATCCCGACATCCGCGAGAGTTTGCAGAATCCGCTTGAGCGTCGGGATATTCTGGAAGAAGTCGAGGGCTTCGGCGACGGTCATATCGAGTACGTCCGCGATGTTCTTCCCTCGGTAGCGGACCTGCAGGGTTTCGCGGTTATACCGCTTCCCTTTGCATTCTTCGCATCGGACGTAGATGTCGGGCAGGAAGTGCATCTCGATCTGCTTGGTACCCTGCCCCTGGCACGATTCGCACCGGCCGCCCTTGACGTTGAAGCTGAACCGCCCGACTTTGTAGCCGCGGATTTTCGCCTCTTTTGTCCGGGCGAACAGGGAGCGGATTTCGGTGAACGCGCCCGTGTAGGTGGCCGGGTTCGACCGAGGGGTGCGTCCGATGGGGGCCTGGTCGATGTCGATGATCTTGTCGATGTGCTCGATCCCATCGAGGGCCTTGTGCGGGCCGCCCCGTTCGCGGGCCCGGTGCAACTCGTGGGCCAGCGCCCGGTACAGGGTCTCGATGACCAGCGAGCTTTTGCCCGAGCCGGACACCCCGGTCACGCAGATGAACACCCCCAGCGGGAACTCGGCATCGACGTTCCGCAGGTTATTCAGCGAGGCCCCGCGCACCACGATCCGCCGGGCGTTGTCCACCGGCCGCCTGCTTGCCGGGACCGGGATGTTCCGTGCCCCGGACAGATATTGGCCGGTGAGCGACGCCTCGTCCTGTTCGATCTCCTCGGGCGTGCCCTGGGCCACGATCCGGCCGCCCTGTTCGCCGGCGCCGGGGCCGAGGTCGATGACGTAATCGGCCTCGCGGATGGTCCGTTCGTCGTGCTCGACGATCACCACCGTGTTGCCGATCTGCTGCAGCCGCCGCAGCGTACCGAGCAGCCGGTCGATGTCTCGCTGGTGGAGCCCGATGCTCGGCTCGTCGAGGACATAGCACACCCCGACCAGCCCCGAGCCGACCTGGGTGGCGAGCCGGATGCGCTGGGCCTCGCCGCCGGCGAGGGTGCCGCTCGACCGGTCGAGAGTGAGGTACTCGAGGCCGACATCGAGCAGGAACTTCAGCCGGGAGCGGACCTCCTTCAGCACGTCGCGAGCGATCCGCGCCTGCTCCCTGCCCAGCGACAGCGAATCGAAGAAGGCGTGTGCCTCGCTGACCGAGAGGGCGGCGATCTCGCTGATCGAGCGGCCGCCGACCAGCACGGCGAGCGATTCGGGCCGGAGCCGGCCGCCCCCGCACGCGGTGCAGGCCAGCTCGCTCATATACTGCATAATCCGCCGCTTCACCGTATCGTTATCGGTGTTCTCGAACCGGTACTGGAGCGAGGGGATGGCCCCCTCGAACCGGGCGTCGTACTTGCGTTCGGCGTGGTCGCTGGAGCCGTAGAGCAGCAGCTTGCGCTGCCAGGCGGGCAGTTGGCCGAACGGCTTGTCCCGGGGGATGCCGAACTCGATGGCGGCCCGGCGCAGCCGCCGGCCGTACCACACCGGCATGCCCGGCCCCGCCTTCCACGCCTCGATCGCGTTGTCGGCGAGGGTTATCCGGGGGTCGGGCACGACGAGTTCGGGGTCGATCTTCAGCCGGGTGCCGAGGCCCCCGCACTCCGGGCACGCACCGTAGGGGCTGTTGAACGAGAACATGCGGGGGGTCAGCTCTTCCAAGCTCACGTTGCAGTTCGGGCAGGAGTAGAGCTCGCTGTAGAGGGTGTCTTGCCAGCGGTCTTTGCCTTGCTCGGCGGAGACGACGAGCAGGCCGGAGCCGAGCCGCAGGGCGGTCTCGATCGAGTCTTGCAGGCGGGGCCGCCGTTCCTCGCGGATCACCAGCCGGTCGACGACGATCTCGACGGTGTGGGTGACGTTCTTCTCCAGTTCGGGCGGCCGGTCCAGGTCGCACAATTCGCCATCGATCCGTGCTCTCACATACCCGTCGCGTCGGGCCTGTTCGAAGACGCCCCGGTGTTCGCCCTTCCGGCCGCGGATGATGGGGGCTAGGACCATGATCCGGGTGCCCGCCTCGAGCCCCTGCACCGAGTCGGATATCTGCTGCGGGGTCTGACGCGAGATGGGACGCCCGCACAGGTGGCAGTGCGGCTCGCCCACGCGAGCGAAGAGCAGGCGCATGTAGTCGTAGATTTCGGTGGTGGTGGCGACGGTGGACCGGGGGTTGGCCGAGGCCGAGCGCTGCTCGATGGAGATGGTCGGGGGCAGGCCCTCGACCAGTTCGACGTCCGGCTTCTCCATCTGTTCGAGGAACTGGCGGGCGTAGGCGGACAAGCTCTCGACGTACCGCCTCTGGCCCTCGGCGAACAGGGTATCGAAGGCGAGTGACGACTTGCCCGAGCCGCTGATCCCGGTCACGACCACAAACTGGTCGCGGGGGATGGACAGCTCCAGGTTCTTGAGGTTGTGCTCGCGGGCGCCGCGGATATGGATGACTTTTCGCGCCACCGGCCCCTCACTGTAGCTGGGGGCGGCGAACTGGCTCGTACTGGTCCACGACGGACCGGATCAGGGCCGCCAGTCGTTCCCGATAGGCCTGTCGCCGGTAGGAGTCCGCCAGTTGGGCCGCCATTTCCGGGTCGACCTCCGGCTGTTCGAGCTCGGTCAGAATCTGGATGGCGCAGTTCATCGCCTTGTCGCCGATCACGATCGGCTCGCTGATCTCGAGGTACCGGAGGTTGAACATCTGCTCCATCCGCACCAGCCCGGCGGCGCCGTGGAGTAATTGGAACTCCATCCATTGCCGCTGCTCGGGCGGCATCTGGTCGAGCCATTGCATTTGCCAGGACAGTTGGTGTTGATGGTGCATCAGGTCGGCGCGGGTGGTCGGCGGGACGTGGTCCAGGTACACCTCGCCAATGATCTGGCGGAACGCCTGCCTGTCCGGCAGGGCGTTGGTCAGCCCCTCGGCGGTCGGCTCTTCGACTCGGTCGGCGATGGTCCGGGCGAACGCCTCGACCCAGGCCAGTTGTTTCCGCCGCTCGAGATCGAGCTCGATGTCGTACCGGACTTCCTCGAAATCAGGGACCTCCGGATCGTGGACGCGGGCCAGCCGGGCGATGGCCCAGCGCCCGGTCAGCGAGCGGAGCAGGGGGCTGGTGTCGCCCACCTCGGCCGCTTCGAGGAAGCTGCCCAGCCCGGGCAGGTCGTGCAGCCAGGGGAACGTGGACGCCTCGGCGGGGGCGTCGGGGAGGTACTCGACGTGGGTGGACAGCTCCACGCCGGGCAGCTCGTCGGCGATGTCGCCGAGCTCCGCCGGCTCGTCCGCCCGGAGCATCTCGTAGGCGGCGCGGAGCAGCTCGCCCGCGCGGGCGCGGGTCTTCTCCTCCCGCGCGATCCGGCCGACTTCCTCCCTCACGGAGTCGTCGGTGAGGGGCTTATAGACCGGTCGCCCCGGCTCGGATGCGTCCTCGTCCTTGAACCGTGCCCGGAGCTGGCGGTAGGCCTGTTCGAGCTCTTCCTCGGTCGGCTCGAGCTCCTCCTCGTCGAGCTCGTCCTCGGCGAACGTCAGGGTCTCGAGCTCGTACACCACCTCCGTCATATAATCGGCTTTGTGCTCTTCGTAATGCTGTCGGGCCTCGTCCTCTTCGAACTCGACCATCGCGGCGTACAGGTCGGCGGGGAAGGGGATATAGTGGACCTTTGCCAGTTCGTGCTCGCGAGCTTCGATAACCCGGGCGAATTGGAACAGCCCGTTTGACTCCACGATGTCGGTCACCCGGCCCGGCTCGACGGTGAATGCCGCCTGCCGGAGGGGCAGCGAGATGTCGGGGCTGGCCTCGGCCTCGGCGTACGAGGTGTACGCCGGCGGTTGGAGTTCGACTCGCGGCGGGAGCTCTTCGGTCAGGCCGGGCTGCTGCAGGGCCTGGGCGATGGACAGATCGGGCCGGGCGGTGACCTCGGCCCACACCGTCTCGACGGCCCGGCGG
>PWKM01000028.1 GCA_003559755.1 Planctomycetota bacterium | reverse complement strand
GATGACTTTGAATTTGAAGGTGACTTTGAGTTTGAAAACGGCTCAGAGCCGCTCCTGATCTACGGTGAGGAAGCGGACGACGTGCCGGCGGGCGTGATGCTTTTCGGTACGCAGGACCTGCTGACCGACGAATATGTCCGGAACCTCGGCACCGGCGACCATGCGCAACTCCGGGCCGCGATGGAAGACGTTCGGGGAGCGGCCGGGCTCTGGATCGTGGTGTCAGCCGAGGCGGTGGCCCTGCCCATACCGGTGAAGAGCGCCAGCGGCTGGCTCGATCTCTCCGGCGACGGGGACGGCCTCCTGACGATCACGTTCAACGATGCAGAGTCAGCGGGACAGATGATGCAGGCAGTAGAATACGAAGATATCAAGGCGGTTGATGAGCACATTTCCATCGAGCGGGCCGCCAATGTCGTCACGATCAAGCCCAAGGAAGGCGACCTGGTCGCCCGGCTCGTATCGGAGATGGTCTCGGCCCGGGAAGAGGCCCAGCAGATGCAGCGGCTGTCGCAGCTCCGCCAGTTGGGAATGGGCTTTCGGATGTACGCGATGGCCCACGAAGACGCCCTGCCCCCGGACCTGGCGGCGTTGGCCGAGTATTACCATGGCGAGTTTCGGGAGCAGCTCGAACAGAACACCCACAACCTGGTCTATCGCAGACCGGCCGAGCACTGGGGGCAGCTTGACCACGATACGGTGCTCGTTCACGAGTCGCTCGAAGATGCGCCCGACACCGTGGGGGTCCTGTTCGCCGGCGGTGAGGCGAGGATGATGCCCGCTGCGGAACTCCGCGAGCTTCTGCGGTAAGCTCGGCGGCGATGCCGGAACCCGTCATCTCCATCCAATCGGATGGCAGTCCACTTTATTGCCATCGTCATTTGGGGGGCGATGCGCCGACGCGCTTCGGTATGAACCGCCCGCTGAAGTTGACTGGGAACGGGCTATCTGCTACACTCGCCGTTCGCATAAACTCGCTGGAAAACCGAATATCAGAATGAGGAGTGCATGGGCTACAAGATCGTCGTTTGCGCCAAGCAGGTGCCGGACACTCGCGAGATAAGCGGCGACGCGATGAAAGCGGACGGCACGCTCAACCGAAGCGCCCTGCCCGCTATTTTCAACCCGGAAGACAAGAACGCCCTCGAGATGGCACTCGAGCTGCGCGACCGGTACGGCGGCAAGGTGACCGTCATCACCATGGGGCCGCCCCGAGCCGCCGAGATTCTCCGCGAATCGCTCGAGATGGGCGCCGATGATGTCGTCCTGCTCACCGACCGCGGGTTCGCCGTCGCCGACACACTCGCCACCTCGTACACCATCGGCCGGGCTGTCGAACGAACCGGCGGGGCGGACATCATACTCTGCGGGCGACAGGCGATCGACGGGGACACCGCCCAGATCGGCCCCCAGCTCGCCGGCCGGCTGGGCATCGGGCAGGCCACATATGTGACCGAGGTGCTCGATCTGGCCGACCGGACCGCCCGGGTCAAGCGGATGATCCAGGGCGGCTTCGAGGTGCTCGAATGCCGGCTCCCCCTGCTCATGACCGTGCCCGACCAGGCGAACGAACCCCGGCCCCCCAGGGCGAAACTGATTATGAAGTACAAGCGGGCGAGGGCGCCGTGGGAGCTCGTCTCCCAGGTCGATCCCGACGGCGGCCTGCCCAAGGACGACCTCGCCCGGAAGCTGGGCGAGGTCGAATACACGCTGGCCCAGAAGGACCTGCTCATCCACGAATGGGACGGGCAGGCCATCGCGGCCGACATGGAGCGGACCGGCTACGACGGCTCGCCCACCCGGGTGATGAAGATCGAGCCCGCGGTCCTGAAACAGACGGAGCACAAGCGGATCGAGCCGACCGAACAGGGGCTGGCCGAGCTCATACACGAGCTGGCGGAAGACCACGTGCTCGGCTGAACCGCCGAACCTGACCACAAGACGAGAAGACACGGAGACGGAATGACGGAGGATACCAACAAGGCGGTGTGGGTGGTCGCCGAACAGGATGACGGGACCCTGCACGACGTCGGGCTCGAATTGCTGGGCAAGGCGGCCGAACTGGCCGAGCAGATCGGCGGCACGACGGCCGCGGTCATCGCCGGGGCGGACGTCACTCCGCTCGCCGACCCGCTCATCGCCCACGGTGCCGAGACGGTCTATGTCATCAACGACGAGCGGCTGGCCACATACACCACCCTCCCCTACGCCCGGGCGATCTCCGATCTGGTCCGCGAGAAGCGGCCCGAGATCGTGCTGTTCGGGGCCACCATGCTCGGCCGCGACCTCGCACCGCGCGTCGCGTCCGACCTGCAGTGCGGCCTCACCGCCGACTGCACCGACCTGAAGATCGGCGACTATACCGACAGCCGGACGGGGACCGAGTACAAGAACCTGCTGTACCAGATCCGGCCCGCGTTCGGGGCGAGCATCATCGCCACCATCGTGTCGCCCGGCCATCGCCCGCAGATGGCGACCGTCCGGGAGGGGGTCTTCCCCCTGCTCGACCCGGACGAATCGCGGACCGGCGAGGTCGTCGAGGTGCAGCCCACGCTGACCGACGACGAGATGGTCGCCCGGGTGATCGAACGGGTGAAGGAAGACAAGGCCGTCAACCTCAAGTCGGCCCAGGTCATCGTGTCCGGCGGGGCCGGGGTGGGCAGTGCCGACAACTTCAAGCTCATCCGCGAGCTGGCCGACGCGCTCGGCGGCGAGGTCGGCGCGTCGCGGGCCGCCGTGGACGGCGGATACATCGACCGCGACCACCAGGTGGGCCAGACCGGCACCACGGTCCGCCCCAAGCTCTACATCGCCTGCGGCATCTCGGGCCAGGTCCAGCACCGGGCGGGGATGCAGGAGGCGGGCACCATCATCGCAATCAACAACGATCCGGACGCGCCCATCTTCCAGATCGCCCACTACGCCATCGTCGGCGACCTGAACGAGATCATCCCGAAACTGATACACGCCTATAAATCGAAGGCCTGAGAGGAAACGAATGCCCAATTTCTTCGAGGACAACGAAGACCTGAAGTTCAACTTCGACCGGCTCGACCTGCGGAAGATCATCGATCTGAAGGAGACCGGTTTCGCCGAGGCGGACGACTATGACTACGCCCCCCGCGACCACGATGACGCCCGCGACAACTACCGCCGAGTGCTCTCGCTCGTCGGCGACCTGAGCGCGAACTTCATCGAGCCGAGGGCCGAGGACGTCGACCTCGAAGAGGCCCGGTACGAGAACGGCGAGGTCCACTACCCCCGCGGGACCGCCGAGGCGCTCCGCCGGCTCGCCGACGCCGACCTGATGGGCTTCACCCTCCCCCGGCGGTACGGCGGGCTGAACATGCCCACCGTCACCTACGCGATGGCGATCGAGATGGTCTCCCGGGCCGACGCCGCCCTGATGACCATTTTCGGCCTGCAGGACATCGCCGAGACCATCCACGATTTCGCCGACGACGAGTTGAAGGACGCCTACCTGCCCCTGTTCGCCGAAGGCAGCGTGACCGGGGCGATGGTCCTCACCGAGCCCGACGCCGGCAGCGACCTCCAGGCGGTCGCCACCTCCGCCCGGCCCGAGCAGGACGGCGACGAGGCGGGCACCTGGCGGATCAACGGCGTCAAGCGGTTCATCACCAACGGCTGCGGCGACGTGCTCCTCGTCCTCGCCCGGTCGGAGCCGGGCAGCCGGGACGGCCGCGGGCTCTCCCTGTTCCTCGTCGAGAAAGGCGAGGGCGTCCGCGTCCGCCGCATCGAGGAGAAGCTCGGCATCCACGGCTCGCCCACCTGCGAAATCCAGTTCACCAACGCACCGGCCAAGCTCATCGGCCGACGCAAGCGGGGGCTGACCACCTACGTGATGGCCCTGATGAACGGTGCACGGCTGGCCATCGCCGCCCAGGCGCTGGGCATCGCCGAGGCCGCGTATCGGGCCGCCCTCGACTTCGCCCGCAGCCGCGAGCAGTTCGGGCGCCCCATCCTCCAGTTCCCCGCCGTCTACGAGATACTCGCCGACATGCAGACGAAGATCGAGGGCTGCCGGGCACTCATCTGCGAGACCGGCCGGGTGGTCGATCTGGAGAAATGTTACGGGCAGCGGGTGGAACAGATGGACCGGAGCGACCCGGAATATGGAGCGGCCCGCACCACCCAGCGGGAATACGCGAAACTGGCGAAGGCCCTCACCCCGATGTCCAAGTTCTACGCCTGCGAGATCGTGAACGAGGTCACGTCCGACGCCATCCAGGTGCACGGCGGGTCCGGCTACATGCGCGACTATCCCGTCGAGCGGTACTTCCGCGACGCCCGCATCACCAACATCTACGAGGGGACCACCCAACTGCAGGTGGTCGCCGCCATCGGGTGCATCCTCTCCGGCGATCTCGCCCCGTATTTCGAGGATATGCGCCGGCGCGAATACGACCGGCCGCTGGGCACCCTGGGCAAGCAAATCGGCCGGATACTCGACCGGCTGGACAAATGCGTCGCGTTTGTGAAGGAAAAGAACAGCCGCGAATACACCGACCTGCACGCCCGGCGGATCGTCGAGATCGCCGTCGATGCCTGGATCGGTCATCTCCTGCTCGAACAGGCGGTGGTGAAGGAGAAGAAGCAGGTCACGGCAAAACACTTCATCACCCGGGCGGCCGCCCTGGCCGACGCCCGCGCCCGGCTCGTCACCAGCGGCGACCAGACGCTCATCCGTAATTACGAGGCCGTGCTCGAGGT
>PWKM01000018.1 GCA_003559755.1 Planctomycetota bacterium | reverse complement strand
GACGACGATGAACAGCAAGAGTGGGGCATTGTGCCCGACCACGAGGTCGATATCACACTCGAGGAAGAGGCCGAACTCTGGAACCACTGGCGGGAACAGCACATACGGCGCATCCGCGAGATGAACGACGAGAAGCCGGAGGTCGATCGACCGGACGACGAACAGGAACGGCCACAACTGCCCCACGTTGACGAGGCCCCGGAAATCGACGAGGAGCCGTTCAGGGACCGTGGACTCGAGGCCGCAGTGGCCGCCCTCAAGACGGTAATGTGGACCCAGCAGCAGGGGACGCCCGCCCGGGACTGAACGCCCGCGCCACGGGCCGCTGCCCACGGCGCCCCCTTGCTCGCCCCTGCCAACCTGCCAGGTAAGGTGCATGCTCATCCTCGGAATCGAGAGTTCGTGTGACGAGACCGCCGCGGCGGTCGTCCGAGACGGCCGCCAGGTGATCAGCCGCCGGGTGGCCAGCCAGGACGATGTCCACGCCCGTTACGGCGGCGTGGTCCCGGAGCTCGCCTGTCGCGCCCACCTCGAGGTCATCCCGTTCATCATCCGGGACACGATGGCAGACGCGGGGGCTGTCCCCGCCGATCTCGACGCGGTCGCCGTGGTCAACGGGCCGGGCCTGGTCGGCTCGCTGCTCATCGGGTTGACGGCGGCGAAGACCTACGCCTGGCTGCACGACCGGCCGCTGGTGCCGGTGAACCACGTCGCCGCCCACGTGTATGCCGCCCACCTCGAGCCGGGCGAGCTGACCTATCCGGCGGTCGGCCTGATCGCCTCCGGCGGCCACACCACCCTCTGCCACGCCGCCTCGCCGGTGGACATCGAATACCTGGGCAGCACCATCGACGACGCGGCGGGCGAGGCGTTCGACAAGGTCGCCAGCATCCTCGGTCTCGGCTACCCCGGCGGCCCGGCCATCCAGAGGGCGGCCGAGCCGGGCGACCCGACGAAGATCGACTTCCCCCGAGCGATGCTCGCCCGCGATTCGCTCGATTTCAGCTTCTCCGGCCTGAAGACCGCCGTGCTCTACCACGTCTGCGGCCAGGGCGGGAAAGAGCGCGACGCCTCGGAGCTGAGCGAGCAGGAGATCGCCGACGTCACCGCCAGCTTCCAGGAGGCGGTGGTCGACGTGCTCGTCAGGAAATCGGTCGCCGCCTGTGAGCAGACTGCCTGCCGCCGACTGGTCATTGGCGGGGGCGTGGCGGCGAACACCCGGCTGCGCCGGGCACTCAGCCGGGCGGCCGAGGCGGAGGAGATCGAGCTGCACATCCCCGAGTTCCGTTATTGCACCGACAACGCCGACATGGTCGCAGGCCTGGGCGCACACCTTCTGCAGGCGGGCCGGACCGCCGACCTGGCGCTCGACGCCGTGCCCCAACTCGGCGACCTCTGACAAGGAAACCCATATGAACCCCGACACATTGCGCACAATGCTGGAGAACCTCGCCGCAGGACGCCTGACCATCGACCAGGCGCTGGACCGCCTCAAGCTCCTGCCCTTCGAGGACGCCGGTTTCGCCCGCATCGACCACCACCGCCAACTGCGGTCGGGCGCCCCCGAGGTCATCTATTGCCCGGGCAAGACCACCGAGCAGGTGGTCGAGATCGCCGGCCGGATGAACGACGCGGGCGTCGATGTCATCGCCACCAGGGCCGACGACGCCGTGCTCGACGCCCTGCAGCAGCGATGGGAGCACACGGTCGTCCACAAGGCGGCCCGCATCGCCACCATTCTCCAGCCCGAGCGGCCCGACCCGGTCGGCAACGTCCTGGTCTGCTGCGGGGGGACCTCCGACATCCCCGTCGCCGAGGAGGCCCGGGTCACCGCCGAAACCCTGGGCAACCGGGTGGGCACCGCCTACGACGTCGGCGTGGCCGGGCTGCATCGGCTGCTGGCGAACACCGCCGAAATCCAGCGTGCGAACGTGGTGGTCGTGGTGGCGGGGATGGAGGGCGCCCTGGCCAGCGTGGTCGGCGGGCTGGCCCCCTGCCCGGTGCTCGCCGTGCCCACCAGCGTAGGGTATGGTGCCAGCTTCGGGGGCGTGGCCGCACTGCTTACCATGCTGAACAGTTGCGCCCCGTCGGTCTCGGTCGTCAACATTGACAACGGATTCGGGGCCGGCTATATTGCATCGCTGATCAACCGGCGGGCCGCCGGAAGCACCACCGAACGCGAGCCGAGGAGCTGACGTGTCATCGTTTGAGCGTGTAGACGAGCCGCCGTCCCCGGACAAACGCCGCCCGAACGCCCACAAGGGCGAGTTCGGCCACGTCCTGGTCGTCGCCGGCTCACGCCGGATGATGGGGGCCGCCCTGATGTCCGGCGCGGCCGCCACCCGCGTCGGGGCCGGCCTGTGCACCATCGCCTGCCCCTCGACCATGCAGCCGATCGTCCCGCTGTACAACCCGACATCGATGAGCATCCCGCTGGCCGAGACCGCCGACGGCAGCATCGCACTCGGGGCATGGCGGCAGCTCGAGGCATTCTTCGACCGGGCCACGGTGTGCGCGGTGGGGCCGGGCCTGAGCCGCAACCCTTCGACCCAGCGGCTCGTCCGCCGGCTCGTCCGCAGGTGCCCCCTGCCGATGGTACTCGACGCCGACGGTCTGAACGCCCTCGAAGGGCAGGTCGAACTGGTCCGGGAGGCACAAGGGCCGGTCGTTCTCACCCCGCATCCCGGCGAGATGGCCCGGCTGACCGGCCGGCCGGTCGGCGAGATTCAAGAGCACCGCATCCTCAACGCCCGCCGGCTCAGCCGGAGCATCGGCGCGGTGGTCGTGCTGAAGGGCGCGGGGACCGTCGTCGCATCGCCCGAGAAGGTCTATCTCAACCGGACCGGCAACCCCCACATGGCGAGCGGGGGGACGGGCGACGTGCTGACCGGGATGGTCGCCGGCCTGCTCGCACAGGGGCTCCGCCCGTTCGACGCCGCCCGCACCGCCGTGTATTGGCACGGCCTGGCGGGCGACCGCGCTCCGAACGCCGCCGGGCCGGGCGCGGTGACCGCGACCGTCATCCTCGAGGAGCTCCGCAATTCTGCCGCCGAGCTCGACTGGTACCGTGAAGAACTCGACTTCGGATCGCCCAGCATGTTCGATCCGGACGACGACGAAGACGAACTCGAACCCCCCATCTGATCGACAGAGGAGGCCCCCTTGCTTCAGCCCGTTCGTCTGCCCCGCCTGGGCCAGACTGTCGAGACGGCTACCATCGACGGCTGGCGTGTCCGGGTGGGCGATACCGTGTCCAAAGGCGACGTCCTGCTCGAAATAACCACCGACAAGGCCACCCTCGAGGTCGAATCGTTCGTCGAGGGAACCGTGCTCAAGGTCTATGCCGAGCAGGGCAGCGACGTCCCCGTCGGGCAAGTGATCGCCTACGTCGGCGACCCCGACGCCGACGAAGCCCCGGACGCCCCCCCCCAGACCGCGAAGACAGCCGAAGCCCCGGCCGAACCCACAGGCGGAACGGCGGCTCCGACCGCTCCCGCGGCCTCGGAAGACCGACCGGATGAGGTATCGGCTCCGACGAGCGGTCGGCTGGTCATCAGCCCCCGGGCCCGGAAACGGGCAGAGACCGAAAAAGTCACCCCGCTCGCCGTCACCGGAAGCGGCCCTGGCGGGCGGATCACCGAGCGGGACATCCTCGATTACGCCGGGCGAGTGGCCGAACGGAAGGTCTCGCCCACGGCCCGGTCACTGGCCTGGATTCGCGGCGTCGACCTGTTGGCGGTGGAGGGCAGCGGCCCCGGCGGCCGCATTCTGAAAAAAGACGTCGAAGCGGCCGCACCGCTGAGGGCGCCGACCGCCGCCGGCCGGCGCGTCGAGCTGTCGCCCGCACGACGTGTCATCGCCCGCCGGATGGCCCAGTCCAAGCGCGAGGCCCCGCACTACTACCTCCAGATGGACATCGACATGACCGAGTGCGTGGCCCTGCGCGAGCGGCTGAAGGCGGAGGGCACGAAGGTGTCGTACAACGACTTCATCATCCGGGCGGTCGCCCTCGGCCTGAGGGCGGTCCCCTCGATGAACGCCGGCTGGAGCGATGACGGGATCGTTCTCTTCGACACCATCGACGTGTCGCTCGCCGTGGCCCTCGAGGACCGCCTGATGGTCCCGGTCGTCCGCGGGGTGGGGAACCTGACATTGGCCGAGGTGGCGGCGGAGACGGGCAAGCTGATCGACAAGGCCCGGAACAAGCGCCTGACGCCGGCCGACTACGAGGGCGGCGGCATCACCGTGTCGAACCTCGGGATGTTCGACGTCGACAATTTCCTGCCCATCATCAACCCCGGGCAGGCCTCGATCCTGGGCGTCGGACGGATCGCCGACCGGCCGGTCGTGGTGAACGGCGAGCTCGCGGTCTGCAAGATGATGTCGGTCACACTGTCCACCGATCACCGGATCGCCGACGGAGCAACGGCCGCCGCGTTCCTTCAAACCGTGAAAGCAGAGCTGGAATCGCCGACAACCGCCACGCCCTGACCGCCTTTCCGCGGATGTCGCGGAAGGCGATATGGGGCAGAACACAACGCTGAGGAGAAAAATGGCAACGGTCTATTTCGCCGACATGGAAGTCAAGAGTCTTTCCCGGAAAGTCACGCTGCCCGCCAAGTTCCAGCGGATGATGGACGAGCTCGATGTCGCCCAGCGGTTCGAGGGGAAGACGGTCGCCGTGAAAATGCACCTCGGCGGCGGGCTGGGCTATACCACCATCCACCCGCTGTTCGTCCGGCTGCTCACCGACAAGATCAAGGAGGGCG
>PWKM01000084.1 GCA_003559755.1 Planctomycetota bacterium | reverse complement strand
CTTTCCTCCCACGTTTCAACGCCGGGCCGCGCCTACAGGTTCGCCGGGATATTCACTATCGTCGTGCTGGCCGCCGCGTTCATCCTCAGGGCCAGAAGGCCGCCTGGAACTCGCTCCCCGTGCCCTCTGTTAGCAGCGTTTTGGTTGTTGGCGATAGGGAAAGCTTCAATCTCTCTCATACAGATTTTCCCCGGCGTTTTTTCGTCTGACCCCAACGCCTGGCTTCACCCTGTGGTTCAAGGATTCATGATGATTTCAATCACATATATGGCGGCGATGGGGGCCGGTCGTCGGATCGGGCAAATGCGGAGCAGGTTCCTGCAGGTGATTGCCTCGGTCCTGTTATGCGTTGCCGACCTCGCATTGACCTTCTGGGCCTGGAGTGGCATGTTCGTGCGTTCCTATGTCAGCACACGCGGGTGAACAGCAAACCAGCTCGTATCCAACAGGGATACGGCAAGTGCATCCGCCAGCGCCAATAATCAAGTTGGCCCGGCCACCGACGTGACCAGCATAGAGAATGTATGGTATATATGGGCGGGCTCTGAGAGTGCATGAAAGGATGGCAACAAAGCAATGAGGCCTGTTGACATGGGCATTGCGGGCTCCTCGCCTGTTTTACAGCGTTCGCCGGGACGCGTCTTGTGCCTGGTGATACTGGCGCTCTGTGTCGCCGCGACAACAATACACCTTGCCGGAGCCGCCGAGGGAGCGCAGGGGCTCCGTTATTCAATCAACGGTTACACGGTTCTCAGAATGACGGGGCCGTCTGTGAGGGACGAAGATATCGCTCGAGTGGAAAACCCGGATGAAGTCCACCATCTCGACCTTTCGCGCTCCAACATCACTGACCAAGGCCTGGCGCTTCTGTCGAGGTTCGTGAACCTTGACAGACTCGACTTGTTGAGTTGCCGCGGGATTACAGACGCCGGAATTGCCCATCTCGCTGAGCTCAGAGAACTCAGGTGGCTTTCCCTGGATGGCACGCGGATAACAGACGAATCCATCGGCTATCTGACCCGGCTGGAACGGATCGAACACATCGGGCTCGTCGCAACGGGGGTCACGTTCGACGGGGTCAAGCGTCTGCAGGCCGAGATTCCCGGGGCCGCTCTTTCCTACCACGTTTCAACGCCGGGCCGCGCCTACACGTTCGCCGGGATATTCACTATCGTCGTGCTGGCCACCGCGTTCATCCTCAGGGCCAGAAGGCCGCCTGGAACTCGCGCCCGGGGCCCGGCTTTGGCGGCGTTGTGGCTGTTGGTGCTGATGAAGGCATCCGTCGGTGTAATCCTTATCGGGATGTTTCTGGAAATTGACTCCGGAAGGTGGCTTGAGTTCGGCTTTTCCGCGGTTATGTTATTGGTGATGGTGTTATCGATCACCTATATGGCGGCGGTGGTCGGTAGCCGGATCGCACAAATGAAGAACACGATCCTGGAGGTGATCTGCTCGGTCTTTTTGTGTGCGGCCGACCTCGTGTTGTCCTTCGGGGCCGTATCAGCTTTTCTTCACTTTTTTTGGATCCGTAGCCATTTCAGGTGAACCGGCAAAGATGACGGGGCCGCAGTGCGAGGATCAGGAGCTTGAAGCAGGAGTAAGCTGGGCTGAGCATTCACAGAACCGAGGAAACCGGAATGACGCTTTTTGATATTGTCCTGGCTATCTTGATGTTGGCGTCTCATGTAGCAATCGTCGGCGCGGCCTGGCTGTGTCGAAAGCGCAGCAAGGCGTTTCTGTTCCTGGGAGCGCTCCTGATCGGATGGCAATGGGTTCATCTCGCAGGACAGGGTGTGCTGGCGTCGGTTGTTGAGCTCCCGCCGATGTCCGAGCATCTGTCCTTCTTCCCGTTTTCCCCGCTAATCGTAGACGCCGGCGGGCCCGGATGGCGGTCGGTGCCAAACAGCACCGTGAGGTCATTCAACCTGGGGCTGGACCTGCTTCGCTGCGCCCTTTACGCAGCCGTCTTTGCCTTGATCGCCCGCTCGCTGGGGAAGAATCGGGCCTGCGATCCGTCGAGCTGACGACGCCCTTTTGCTGGAAGCGGAGGATGGAGAATGACAGCAGAACTTATCGTCGGCGGGCTTTTGTGGGTCGCCCTGAACGCTGCCATCGGGATCGCTTGCTGGCGCTGCGCCCGGTGGGCCACCGGCTTCTTGCTGCTCGGGGCAACCGTCGTACTCTGGCCGGTGTTCTATGGGTTCGGCGAGCGTGTGCTGATGGCCACGGTCCAGCAGATGGCAACCGGGTCCCCTCCCTCGATCTTCCCCTTCTCAATCATAGCGGCCGAGTCTGTGTCTCTCGGATACCTTGTGACGCGCTTCCATCAAGTAATGCAGCTTGTCCGCTACGTTCTGTATGCCGTTTCCTTTCTGCTCATTGCCCGTTCATTTAAGGGAGGTCGGAACGCTTCGCGTCCCGAATTGAAGCCAGACGTGGAGAGCAATCTGCGGGCAAAATAAGCTTGCCTCTGCCACGAACGCCGGGTATCTTTGTATGTGGTAGCTGGCAGGTCGTCGTGAGCAGAAGCTCGACGGAGGCACACTGATTGGACCGGCCACTTATTGCGAGGGAAGAAAGATGATGGCAAGAGCGATTCTGGCGGCGGTACTGTGCGTGATGATCTGCTGTGCGGTCGGGCTTGCCGACGAGGAGCTGATTCCGGCGTTTCCCGGCGCGGAAGGGTTCGGCGCGGTCGCCACCGGCGGACGCGGCGGCCGGGTCATCAAGGTGACCACGCTTGACCCGACAGGGCCGGGCAGCTTGAACGAGGCGGTCCAGACCGAGGGACCGCGCATCGTTGTGTTTGAGGTCAGCGGGGTGATCAAGGGCGACGTGACCATCACCCAACCGAACCTGACCATTGCCGGTCAGACGGCTCCGGGGGCCGGGATCACCATCGAGGGGATGCTCCGCACTCGCTATCGTGTACAACCGCCGGCCGACAATCTCATCATCCGCTTCCTCCGTGTTCGCCCGCAACGCCCGAAAGGGAGAACGCACTCCGGCGACGCCATCCAGATCACGAACGTGGACCGGCTGATCATCGACCACGTCTCGTGCTCGTGGGGCAACGACGAGAATATGGACCTGTGCAATTCCCGAAACCTCACCGTCCAGTGGTGCACAATCGAGGAGTCCGACCCGGTCGGACACAGCAAGGGCCATGCCCATAACTTCGGGATGATAATGGGCTACGCGGGCAAGAACGCGACCGTCCACCACAACCTGTTCGCTCACCACAGCAAGCGGGCACCGCTGTCAGGCCTCGAGGTCCTCGACCACCGCAATAACGTGATATACAACATGCTCCTGCCGTTCATCTTTCATCCGCCGCGAATGAACCGCCTTCGGCCGGACGAACCGTTCCGCGTCAACGTCATCGGCAACTACATCAAAGACGGGCCCGAGGTGGAGAAGCAGATGCAGGGCCGGGCGTTCCACCGGCTGTTCTGGAAGCTGAGCTTCATCGAGCCCCATGTGGCCGACAACGTTTGCACCTGGCTCGACGGCCCGGCCGAGCTCCCCGAGGGCGAATCCGTGAAAGACCCGTGGCCGGCCCCGAAAGTGCAGACGGAATCGGCCGAGGAGGCATACGAGCGTGTGCTGGCCATCGCCGGGTGCCTGCCGCGAGACGCCGTGAGCCAACGAACGATCGAGGAGGTGCGAACCGGCGGCGGCAAGTGGGAGCGCAGGGAACCGGAGGGGGGCCTGATGGCCGGGCTGGAACCCGGTGAACCCCCGCGCGATTCGGCCGGGGACGGGATCCCGGACGTATGGAAGAAGACGCACGGGCTCGACCCCGACGACCCGAACATCGCGACGGGCATCGTCCCGAAGGGAGCATCGAAAGACGACCGGCACGCCGGCTACACTTGGATCGAGTTCTACATCAACGAACTGGCGGACAAGCTGATCGCGGAAGCCGAAGCGGCCGCCGGGCTCCGTGACCCGGCAGAGCCCGAGTAGAACGACCGGCGATCACCACTCATCCTTGTCGTCCGGCAAGTCAGCCGGGAACTCATCGGGCGATGGCGGGCCGGCCCCGTCCCCCATCCGGGCACCGAGCCGGCCGACAGTCGAACGGAATGCGACGAACGGGAACGCGGTAAGCTGACGCATCCCGACGGCGCTGGAGACACCGCGAGCAGTCCGCCGCATCTGGGCGTAGAGCTCCGCCCTCACCGCCTTATCGTCCACCTCGCCCTGCTCCTGGACGCCCAGCAGGCGGTGCATGGCATACAGCCCGAGTATGAACGAGATGGCGAACAGGAAGTCGAGCCCGCGAAAGCTGAGTGCGGGCAGATGGACCGCCCGGGCCACGGGCTCGCTCTGAAGCCAGGTCAAAGTCAGCCCCAGTTCCTTGTCGGCGAACCAGTCCGCCGCAAAGCCGGCGAGGATCGGCGAGAGGGTCGCGGCCAGACCCGAGACCAGGGCCACCGTCGCCAGGTACGCCGTGGCCGAGCCGCGCGGGGCCGATTTCAGGGCGATGTTGCCCGTGCCCAAAATGACTCCGGCCGCCGACATGCCCGACAGGGCGTGGATCAGGATGAGCAGGGGGACGGTGAACATATGCCGGTCGGGCATGGTGGTGAACGGCCACATCAGCACGCTGATCATGAACAGAGGCCCGGCCACCGCCAGCACGGACTTGTTGGTGAACCTGTCGGCCAGCCGCCCCCACAATCCCAGGAACGCGACGTTCATCAACTGACCGAACACGGCGAGGCCGATGACCCAGGACATGCTGAGCTCGAGCCGCAGGAGCAAATAGACGGTAAAGAACGGGGCGGCAAACATCACCGCAAAATGCCAGGAGCCGAGAAACAAAAGCAGGCGGCGAAAATTCGTATCCCGCAACGGCCCGGCAAGAGCGGCGAGCAGCCCCCCTGCCCCGCCCGGCGCCATGCGGGGTTCGGGGATGCGGGCCAGAAAGTACACGTCAACCATTCCCACGACCGCTGCGATCAGGAACAGGGCGCTAAAACCCGGAAGCGGCGCGGACGCCGCCCGCTCGTACCAGTCCAGCCCGAACGCGGCGGCCAAACTGACCAGCGCGCCCACGGTCACCGCGATGGACATCCGCTTGGCGAAATAGCGCCCCATCGTCTCTTCGGGGACCAGGTCCCGAATCCACGAGTTGAACGAGCATCCGGAAATCGAGGCGAGTGCGAAGAAACAGACCAGGGCGCCGAGGAACAGGCCGAGCCGGGCGGGCTGCGGGACAAACCACGGGAGCAGAGCGACGACAACGATGAACAGGCGGCTGAGCACCAGACTGCCCACGACCAGGAACTTGCGCGCCCGGACCTTCTCCACCAACCAGACGACCGGCAGTTGGAGCATCTGGGCGGCGGGCCCGATAGCCGCCAGCAGGCCGATCACCCGGTTCGACGCGCCGAGCAGGAGTGCGAATGCGACCAGGAACGCCCCGCCGAACAGGACGATCATCGTCTGGCCCAGTATCCCGTCAATCAGCAGCATCCTGAGCCCGTAGCGGACGTCGGCCTCATCGAGTGTGTCCTTTGGGCGAATCGATCCAAGCATAACGGGTATTCCTCAGCGTTCGTTCCGCGTTACCGGTTTTCGTCTTCGACGATCTCGTCGATCCCCATCTGAAGCATATACATCCGCCTGTACACCCCCGGCACGGCGAGGAGGTCGTGGTGTTTTCCGATCTGCTCGATGGTCCCCTTCTGCATAACGACGACCATGTCCGCCTCGGCACACAGGTCCAGCCGCGAGGTCGCGATCAACACGGTCCGGCCAGCGGCCGCCGACCGAACGGCCCGGTGAAGCTGGTGCTCCGCCTCCTCGTCCAGCGAACTGAACGTATCGTCGATGGTAACCACTGCCGGCCGGGTGAGCAGGGCGCGAGCGACCGCTATGCGAGTAAGCCATCCGAACGTCAAGTCCATGCCCCCCGGTCCCACCCGCGTGTCATATCCGTCGTGCAGGGTGAGGATCAGGTCATGCAGGCCCACCGACTCCGCCGCCTGCTCGACTTCGTCCTGCGATGCGTCTGGCCGGCCGAACCGGATATTCTCGGCGATGGTGCCCGAGAACACCTTGCACTCGCGCAACACATTGCCGACCGCCCGGCGGAGTCCGCTCACCCGGAACGACCGAATGTCGACCCCGTCCAGACGCACGGAGCCCTCGGTCGGATCATACAGGCGGGTGAGCAGCGCGATCAGGGTACTCTTGCCACAGCCGGTCGGACCCACCAGACACACGGTGGAGTCGGCGGGGATGTCGAGGGTGACGTTCCGGACGGCGAACGGGCCGCCTGCCGTGTATCGGAGCGAGACGTTCTCGAACCGGACGTGCCCCTGCAGTTCCGGGATGTCGATGGCGTCGGGGCCGTCCCGCAGGGTCTCCTCGGCATCCAGGATAGTGTAAACGCGCTCGCCCAGCACGCGCAACGTCTGGGCCACCGTGGCCATACCCACCAGGGCGCTGATGGGCACGAAAAGCTGGGCGGTGACCTGCCAGAAAGCGAGCACCTCGCCCAACTGCATGCGCTGGGCCCGAATATTCAGGAACCCAAGCGTCAGCACAGCCAACGTGCTGAACCCTGTAATCAGTGTCCGCGAGGTGTCGAAGTACAGGTTGAGCCGGTGTTGTCGCTGCGACAGCACCTGGAAGTCAGCGATCCGCCGTCCCACCGCCGCCGTCTCCCGGCCCTCCTGTGCGTAGTTCTTGATGGTCAGGATGTTGGAGAGCCGCTCGACCAGATATCCGTTGAAAGCGGCGAGGCGGTCGCGAAGGGCTTCGGCGTTACTTCTCAACCGGGGCAGAAAGTAGATGCAGGCCACGGCGTAGAAAGGCAGCGCCCCGAGCACAATGAAAGCCATCCTGGGGTTCAGACCGAGCAGCAGAACGGCGCCGAGCACGAGCATGAGGATGTGGGTACAGGTGTTAATCACCAGATTGCACAGGTGGGCGGGAATCTGTCCGGTGTCGTCCAACGTTCGCGTCATCAACTGTCCGACCTGCTCGCGGTGGAACAATCCCAACTCGAGGTCGGACAGCTTCGCCTGCAAGCGGGTGCGCAGATCAAACACCATCCCGTGTACCATGCGGGCATTCAGCAGCTCGGACAGGCCGCTAAACACGGTCACCCCCACGTGGATGCCCAAGCTGATAACCAGGAAGATGACCAACAGGCGAAGCTTCTCCTCGGTCGTCCTCGCCCTCCACTCCAGCGCCAGCGGTGCCGTCTCGGCCGGTTCGTTCTCCTCAATGACCCCGGCCTCGGCTTCATCGGCGGCGACCTCGGCTGCCGGCGGACCGGTTACTTGCAGGGCCTCGTCCACCAGCCACTTCCCGAGAAAGCTGAACGCGTAGGGCGTGGCGGCCACGGCCGCCGCGATCAAGACTCGGGCAAATACGGCCCGTTTATGTTTGGCGAGCATTTCGCGTATCAGTCGCCAGACCAGGCCCATCGGTTATTCCCCGCTCTCGCTTAGCAGTCGGTCTTCGCCATATTGGAGCGCAAACAGACGACCGTACAGCCCCTTCACATCCCGGATCAATTCCTGGTGGGTGCCGATCTGGGCGACCGTGCCGTTCTCGATCACCGCCACCTGGTCGGCACCCCGAGCCATCAACAACCGATGCACGACAAGGATGCAGGTGCGGTCGCGCATCAGGTCGATGATCGCCCGGTTGACCGTGTCGGCGGTATGCGGATCAAGCGATGCGATCGCCTCGTCAACGATGAGCACACCGGGTTCCGAGATCAGGGCCCTCGCGACTCCGATCTGCTGCTGGATGCCGGCCGATACGCGAAGCCCGCCCGCCCCGATCTTGGTCTCGTATCCCTCGGCCAGTTCCTGGACGAACTCGTGGAGGCCGATCGCCTTCGACACCTCGATCATCCGCTCCTCGGCTGCCTCGGGCTTCCCGTAACACACGTTCTCGCGGATGGTGCCGTCGAAAAGGGCCGATTCGGACCGGACCATGGCGACCGCCCGGCGGTAATCCTGCAGGCGAAGCTCACGGATATCGGCCCCGTCAAACTCGATCCTCCCCCCGCCCACATCATAGAACCGGCGGAGAAGCATGGCCAGAGTCGTACGACCCGCGCCGTGTGGTCCGACCACGGCGAGATGGGTGCCGGGGGGAATGTCCAACCGAACATCCCGCAGCACCGCGTGTTCCTGGTCATAGCCGAACGTGACACCGTCAATCCTCAGATGCCCTTGTACGGTCTCAACCGGGGCCGCATCGGGTGCCTCGCGGATCGCCGGCTCCTGATCCAGTATCTCCTGAATCCGGTCCACCGACACTCCGACCTGGACCAACTGGTTGGCCACGGTCGAGAAGCGGACCACCGGACCGAGAAGTTGTGTGGCATAGGCGCAGAACGCGATGACGTCACCGAACTCCATCGTGCCGCGGACGAAGAAATAGCAGCCGGCACAATAGATGAGCGTGTTGCCTATCCTGTTGATGAAGGCGGCCAACTGGTTGAAGGAGATGCTGTAGTTCGAGCCGCGGACAGCACTGTCCATCACCTGCTTCGCCTGTGAGGAGAACTGTGCCGCGTTCCGGTCCCCCTGCCCGTACGACTGGATCAGCTCGTGCCCGCTCAACCGTTCCTGGAGCATTGAAGACACGTGGTCCATCCGGGACCGCAGTTGAGCGTTCGCCGCCTGCATCCGTCCGGAGAAGAACCAGTAGTTCAGGTAATACAGCGGCAGCAAGGCGAGCACGAGAAGAAGCAGCATCGGACTGAGCAAGAACATCGCCACCACTGCGAACGCCACGGCGATCACGTCGGTCAGCAGCGTGATAATGCCGCCGGTCACAATCCCGGAGATGTTGGCGACATCGTCCATCAGCCGCTGTCGGAGACTGCCCACCGGCGTCTTTTTGTAATAGGACATCGAAAGGCGGAGCAACCGGTCGAACAGTCGGCGGCGGGTCTCTCTGATGACGCCGAGAGTGACCCGGTTCAACGTGATGCTGTTCACGACGTTCACGATGGCCTGGAAGAGGGGTACGGCGAACAGGAGAGTAATAATGAGGGGGAAGATCCCCCACTCGCCCTCCCGGGCAACGTCGTTGATCAAACGGCGCATGAGGAGCGGCGGGGCCATCCCGATGATGGTCAGCAGCCCGGTAAGAGCGGCGGAAAAGGCCAGAGGCCGCTTGTACGGCCGCATAAACGTCAGAACTTTCCCAAGACCTCTCACGACCGCAACTCCGCCGGTAGCATACGTGCCATTATGCCCAATTCGATCTGGTTTCAGAGAAATATACCAGAATGGGGGAAGCATTTCCACGGTCGATTGTGTTCGGGTCCGGGGGAAGGTGTCGGCCACCGGCCGCCTTGTATTCAGCACCGGTATCGCTCATAATTGCCGCGGCCCTTTTCGCCAGGCAACGTAATGAACGAGCAGACAGTCCCATCCGTTATGCGTGCCCTTGTGCTGGACGGCATCGGGTTCGACCATCTCGCCGTGCGCACGGTGCCTGTCCCCCGCCCCGGCCCCGGCCAGATGCTCGCACGGGTCGATGCCGCCGGCGTCTGCACCTCCCTGCTCAAACTGATCGATCAGGGGGCGGCACACAGCTTGGTCAACGGTTGGGATATCGAGCGGTTCCCGCTCATTCTGGGCGATGAGGGGGCCGTGACTCTCGTCCAGGTCGGCGCCCGGCATACCGACCGGTTCCAGCCGGGCCAGCGCTGCGTGGTTCAGCCCGCAGTGGACCACCCGCCCATCAACCACCGCGAGCGATACCGCAGCGAGGGCGCGGGGATGGAGAAGGTCGCTGTCGGCTACACTCTCCCCGGCCATCTGGCCGAGTATATCCTTCTCACCGAGGAAGCCATCGAAGCCGAGTGCGTCATCCCCACTCCGTATGACAACCTGCCATACGCCCACGCCGCCATCGCCGAGCCAATATCCTGCTGTCTCTCGTCGCAGGATCACCACGTCCATCTGGCAAAGGACGGCCCCGGGGAGAAACGTCGGGCGGAGAAGGGCCTCAAACCGGGCGGAGTCACCGTCGTTTTGGGTGCGGGCGCGATGGGGCGGATGCACGTGGACCTGGCGATCGGGGCCGGGCCGCGGGCCATTGTGGTGGCCAACAGGGGCACGGAACGCCTTCGACTGACCGAACAGCTCTTCGCCAATCGGGCTCTCCAAGCGGGCGTAGAACTCCGCACGGTCAGCCCTCGCAAGGAAGACCTGGCCGCAGTTGTGTACTCAATGACAGCCGGGCGAGGCGCCGACGACGTAATCGTCGCCGTCGGCTCGCGCGAAGCGATCGAGTCGGCCCAGGCACTGTGCGGACGCGGGGCGGTGCTGAACCTGTTCGGCGGGATGAAAAAGGGCGACGACATCATCGGGCTGGATACCGGGATCGTCCACTACAAGGAGATCAACGTGACCGGCTCCAGCGGCGGCTCGCCCTGGGATATCCTCCGCACCCTGGAACTGATGGGAGACGGTGCGGTTGACACCGCCGCCCACATCACACGTATCGGCGACCTGTCACACGCAGCCGTCTTTCTCCGTCAGATCCGGGAAGGAAAACTCAACGGTAAAGCAGTCGTATATCCGAACCGGTCCGCAGAGGATATCACGACCGCCGAGCGATGGACCGCTGATGACGAGGCGGCGTACCTGCGGGGATAAACAATGGCCCTCGAAGGCGAACATACCTGCGTGGGGTTCGGATTTGGCCCGATCCAGGCCGGGCTGTTCCTGCTCGAGGCGTTCCGATCTGGCAACTTCCGGCGGCTCGTCGTTGCCGAGATCAACCCGCTGATCGTCGGCGAACTCCGCCGGGCAGACGGCTTCTATGCGGTCAATATCGCTCATCCGGACCACATCGAGGCCGAGCACGTCGGGCCGGTCGAAGTGCTGAATCCAAACGACCCGGCGGACCGCTCGGCCCTCATCGACGCCGTGGCCGAGGCCGACGAACTGGCCACCGCCTTGCCCAGCGTCGCGTGCTATGCAACCGACGACCTTGGCAGCCCGCATCGAGTGCTCGCCGAAGGACTGGGACGCGCCAGCGGACCGGCTGTCGTTTATGCCGCCGAGAACCGGACGGACGCCGCCCAGGTCCTCCGCCACCGCGTCGAGGCCCGGACCGAACCGCTGGGCGGGCAGGTCCAATTCCTCAACACGGTCATCGGGAAGATGAGCGGCAGGATATCCCGCCCCCGGGCACGCGGCCTCGCCCCCCTTACCCCGCACAGCAAACATGCCTTCCTGGTGGAGTCGTTCAGCCGCATCCTGATCGACACCATCCGGCTGCCCGATTTTGTTCGGGGCATCACGTCGTTCGAGGAACGGGCCGACCTGCGCCCGTTCGAGGAGGCGAAACTGTTCGGCCATAACGCCACCCACGCCCTCGCCGGATATCTGTCGGCCCTGACCGGTCTGGAACAGATGGCCGATCTCCCGCAAGTACCGGGCATGATGCCCTTTCTCCGCGATGCGTTCGTCCACGAGTCGGGAGCGGCTCTCGTCCAGGCACACCGCGGGGCGGACCCGCTGTTCACACCGGATGGGTTTCGGGAATACGCCGACGACCTGCTCCGGCGGATGACAAACCCCTTACTGCTCGATACCGTGCGCCGCGTCGTTCGCGACCCCGAGCGCAAGTTGGGATGGGATGACCGGCTGGTGGGCACAATGCGGCTTGCCCTGTCACGGGGCATTGAGCCGGCTCGCTATGCCGCGGGGGCCGCGGGGGCATTGGCCCGGACAGACGAGCGTTTGCTGTCCGGCCGGGCTTCGGCGGAGGAACTGGCCGGCCCGCTCTGGGAACGGGACGACCCCGAGCCGTGCGAGCGAGCGGAAGTGCTCGAACTCATTGAGAGCGGGGCCTCATTCATCCGTGACTGGCGGGACGGGGGATTCGCCGACCTGAAACAGACGTTCGATGCGGTCCACGGCGGATGAGCCGACCGCCGGCCGGACGACCATCGCTCTCAGACCGGCTCGCCAGCCGGGTAGGTAACGCGCGCCAGATGGTGGTATCGGGCGCGGGCTGCGTCGTAGTCCGCCTTGAGCTTTGTGTTCGGCTCGAACCGAACGTCCAGTTGGAACAGTTCGCCCACTGCCTGGGCGACGGAATCGAACCGACCGGCGCCGACCATCGCAAGAGCGGCGGCCCCCAGGCAGGCGGCCTCGCGCGTCCGGGGCCGCTCGATGGCGAAACCGGTGGCATCGGCCATCATCTGCAGCCAGAAGTCCGATTGGGCGCCCCCGCCGATGGCACGGATGGGTGTAAGCGGGACCGCTCGTCCAAGCAATTCGAGGTTCTCCTGAACGGTGAACGCCAGCGACTCCAGGATTGCACGGAACAGATGGGCAGGGCCGTGCGACAGCGTAAGTCCGGCGAACGCACCGCGCACCTCCGGATTGAAATCCGGGGTGGCCGTACCGGAAAAATGGGGGATGCAGGTGAGGCCGTCGGCTCCCACGGAGACCGCAGCGGCATCAGCGAACAACTCGTCGTATGAAAGCGTGGGGGCGAACCTTTCGCGGAACCATCGCAGCAGCACCCCGGACGTCTTGGCAAATGCCAACAGGGCATACAGCGGAGCGTTGTCCCCACCCGCCGGATGGGGCGAGAGACCCACCCCGGGTGGAACACGGTCACGTGAATCACTCGTCGCCACGATTGCCAGTGCGGTGCCAAGGGCGACGGTGACACAGCCGGGGAAAGCGTTCCCGGCGCCGAGCGCCCCTGCGTACTGGTCGTTCGTGCCCACCACCACGGCGACCTCTTCCGGCAGCCCCAGCTTTTCGGCCGCCTCGCCGGTCAGCGGTCCGACCGGCTCGCCCGGTTGGGCGACCTCGGGCATCATCTCGTCGGTCAGCCCACACGCCTCCAGCACCGAGGACACCCATCCCCCGGTCCACCGATCAAACGCGCCGGTGGACGCGGCGATGATCGGATCGCTGACGGCCCGACCGGTGAGCCGGTAGACCAGATAATCGGGGAGCAGGTGGACTGCGGCGGTGCGGGCCATCGACTCGGGCTCGTTTCTCCTTAGCCACAGCAGCTTCGGGGCGCTGGAGATGGCGGTCAGCGGTTCCCCCCGGCCCGCCTCGGCAATGGGCAAGAGCTCCTCTGCCTGTCGGCCGGCTCGGACATCGAGCCAGCTTATCGCCGGTCGGATCGGTACACCGTGCTCATCGAGGATCACGAATGTCTGGGCCTGGCTCGACAAGCCGATCGCACGCACTGCTTCCGCGTTCACATCCGGCGAACAGACCAGCTCAACGAGCGCATCAAAGGCCTCACCGACATACGCATCGGCATCGAACTCGGCATGTCCCGGGGCCGGGGCGTCCATTTCAATCTCCCGGCGGCTCGTCGCCACGGTGCGGCCGGTTGCGTCAAACAGCCCGGCCTTGATCCCGGTCGTTCCCAGGTCCAGTCCAATGTACAGGTCGCGCGCCATCCTGATGACCTCGATTCCGTTAGTCTGATGCAAACACCGCCGGCCACTCCCGGGGCGTGAACGGCCAGTCCAATTGGCAACATACCGCCCGCCATCGCTCCTTCATCTCCGGGGCGAACAGGAACGGCACGAACCCGAGGCCGAGGTATATCTTGATCGCCGGCAGTCGCCATTCGTCGGTTATCAGATAAATCCGCTCATACTCGGCCCGAACGAGCCGGTCAACCGCGGCGGCGCACACCATCCGGGCAAGCCCGCGGCCCCGGTGGTCGGGATGTGTCGCCACCCAGCCCAACTCGCCCCCGAACGGATGCAAGTCCGTGGGAGCGTGGAACGCCGCAGCCGTCGCCACCGGCCGACCGGTCTCTGCCTGTTCCACAAAGAAGATACCGTTCGGCAGAGACTTGGCGAGCGCCTGGGCGACCGAAGACTCGTCCCAATCTTCGAACCCCGCCCGGTTCATCAACCGGAGGTAGGATTTGGCGTCATCATCGCGGTAAATACGGAGACAGTATCCATCGGGAACTGCCTGGTCCAATACGTCCGGCTCCCGGTGCGTCGGCGATGGGCGCAATATCATCTGTAGCTGGGGCTTCCTGGGCGGCGTCATATCCCTTCCGCTTCTCTGCTCGATAGCATCCGAGTTCCCGGCCCACGTAATTCGCCGGGCGGTGCGCCGGCGGTTTGACGGCGGACCTGTTCGAGAACGATCGTGATCATATCACCCGGCATTCGATCTCCAGAAAGCGTGCGAAGGCCGCGATCGCCTCGGTGTGCTCACCCATCACCAGTGCGCTGTGGTGGGTTCCCCCGCTTCGAGAATAGGTCTCGAGGAACTCGGCGAGGGGCCGACGCGGGCGTGCCCAACCGCGGACAGTGCCCTGCATGTCCGGACGAGTTGTGTCGGGCAGAACGTCCACCCCCGCAACAATCAGCCGGAACGTGTTGTCCGGTCCCGGTGCCAGATTGACCAGTGCGGCAGGCCCCGGTCGCATCCCGGCGGCCAGGATCGCCGGATCATCCGCCGATGTGAACGGAAACGGGCGTGAACAGAGCCGCGGCCGGCCGGCGGCGACTGCGGGGTTGATCTCGCCCATATGGGAGAGGAAGAGCGATCCGCCGCGCCAATCCGGGCAGAATATCTCGGTGAAGGTCGTCGTTGGATAGACCGAAAGGAGAACTCCGACGAGTGACGCGGTAAGCACGTCCCCCTCGCCGGCATAGCCGATCCCCCGCTCCATCGCCTTGGAAATCTCGAGGAAGGGGACGGCCTCGACCGGTTCCCGCCCATCGAACGCCAGGAAGTTGGCGCTCACCGCATCGACCTTTTCGCTTTCGAGCAGCCGACGCAAGCCCAGGCCGACCCGCACGGCCCGCCGATGGACCTGCTCCTCGCAATCGACCGAAAACCGCTCGCAATCTCTCGCCATCTCGGCGGCGACTTCGTCATCGGTCACGGCTCGGATGGGGTCGGTCAGCCCGGCCGGCTCGACCTGGGTAACGGTGATGCCAAAGCGGTCCTTCAGAACGTCCGCCGGCACGTCGAAATCGCCCATCCCATCGAACGGCGGGCCGATGCGGACAGCGTGTGTGCTCCGGAACCGCCGCACGGCGTGTGCCGCTCGAGCGATATCGGCCGCCCGGTCGAGCACGTCCGATTCGGTGACGTGACCGGCGACGATCTCGTATTTCCTCCCGCGCCGCCTCAGCACCGAGGTGAGGTCCTGGACGCCGTGGATGCCGTGGTTGTACATGATGCGGTTCGGATTGACGTCCCGTCCGAAATCAGCGTCCGGCGTGGTGTCCACGGCCAGCAGGGGGAGTTCTGTCCGGCACAGGGCGTCGGCGGCTTCGAGCGACGGGGAGTAGGCGAGATGGAGGGTGAGGATGATGTCCACGTCCTCGGCCTCGAACCGGTCAACGGCCGCCTCGAAGTCGGGCTTTTCGCGGGCGACCGGTGCGGTGACCAGCCGGAGGCCTCGACGGGCCAGCCCGTCCGCCACCTGGTCTCTGAACGCCTCGACGCCCGGCCGCCTCTCCGGCCAGACATCGTCGTACAGCCGAACATACAGGGGCAGGAGCCCGACGGTCGGCAGGCCGTTCATCTCGGCTCTCCTTCCTGCCGAAGAACATCGTCTACGGCCCGCTGAGCGTTGTGAAAGAAGATGTCGGCGATCTCGGCACGAGACAGCCGTGCCCGCTCGCTCGCCTTTTTCAAGGCACGGACCATCTCGTAAGCGAAGAGGGTACATTTGACCTCGTAGCTGCCGGGCTCGACGTGGGCACTCCAGGTGTGCGGCCGCTTTGTAAAGAAGTGCCGCTGGCCGTTTATCCCGATGAGTTTTCCCTTTTCCTGGGCGACCGGGAGGTCGAGCCCGAACAGAATGCGCTTCCGATCAAAATGATTCAAGACCGCCTCGATGACCTCCCAGTCCTGGACCATGCTCAGTTCCGGGTACAAGTTGGGGATATCGTGCAGCGACAGGCCGTCGCCAACGGCTTCCGGGAAGTAGGACCGTCCGAAGTGGGCCAGGATGATCTTCGCGTTCGGGGCATCCCGGCAAAGGCGACGGATACCACGGATGTTCACCGGGTCGGCGAGCCGGCCGGGCCGGGGGATGTGTGTCATCACGATGAGCCGACCACGGTCGGCCGCCTCCCGCATCGCCGGGGTGACCATGTCCTCGAGGGTCACCTCGGCGGGCGGTTTGTTTGTCACGAACGTGTAATACGGCTTGAGGCCGAGGAACCCGCCGGCTCTGACCTTCCCGAGGATGGTATCGGCGTCGTCGGTCATCGACGGAACCATCAGGGCGTGCCAGCCGTTGGTGCGGGCGCCCTCAGCGGCATAGGCGTTGCCCGCCTCGAGGTCCAGATCGGCGGCCACGGTGCTGAACACCAGGGCCTTCACGCGGCGGCCGGGCCATATCCGGCTCTCGACCCCGGCGAACGCCTCGTGCGGGTATTCATCGACAACTCTCGGCTGCGATGGGTTCCGGCTGGGCCCGGTTTTCGACGGAGCAAACCGGGCAAGATATACGTGGCCGTGGAAGTCGAACACGTCGGTGGGAACAAAGGCGTCGAGCTCCGACTGCCAGACTTCGCGGTCAATGTCGTCATAGACGAAATTGGGATTGAGTTCGGACATCATACCTGCAGGCCTCCTCGCTGCCTTCCTCTCCGGTTATCTCATCAGTTCATCTTCCGTCTCAGCGATCGCCTCGTCAAGGATGTCCATCCCCTTGGCGGCGGCGTCCAGGTCCATAACTATCGGCGGGCTCATTCGCAGGATGTGGCCGGCGGGTATCCAGGCCAGCCCCTTTCGGAACGCCTTCTTGTACACCATCTCGCCGGCCTCGGCGAAGGGTTCTTTAGTGGCCCTGTCCTTTACCAGTTCGACGCCCATCAGGCATCCCTTGCAGCGGACGTGGCCGATGATCGGATGGTCGTTCATCATCCGCGTCAGCCGCTCCTCGAAGTACTCGCCCAGTTTGAGGGCGTGGTCGAGCAGGCCCTCCTCCTCGATGACCTCGAGGCAGGCGAGCGCCGCGGCGCAGGCCATCGGATTCCCGCCGTATGAGGTGGACGCCGAGATGGTCTCGACCGCCGCCTTGTACGGTTCGGCAGCGACCATCGCGGTCACCGGAAACCCGTTCCCGAAGCCCTTCCCCAATGTAACGATGTCCGGCTGTGCCCCATAATGCTCGCAGGCGAGCCACTTGCCGGTTCGCCCGACCCCGGTCAATATCTCGTCGGCGATGAACAGGATGTCCCGGTCGTGACAGAACTCGACCAGTTTGGGGAGGAAGTCGTCGGGCGGGAAGACAGAGCCGGCCCAGCCCTGGATGGGCTCGAGCACGAACGCGGCGACCTGCCCGGTGGTCGCCTCGACGATGAACTCGTCGAAGAGCTCCAGGTAGCGGTCGGTATCGATGTCGCCGTCGGACGTGGTAAAAAGCGGGCGGTATGGATCGGGCCTCGGCACCATGTAAAAGCCGCCGGCGCGGTGCGGTCCGTTGGAGGGGTTCATCCGGGCCAGCGAGACCGAATGACCGGACTTGCCGTGGAAGTCGCGAAAGCAGGAGACGAACTCGTGCTTTCCGGTCGCCGCCCGCGCCAGCCGGAGTGCGGCCTCGACCGCCGTTGTCCCGCTGTCATAAAGCTGGACGCCGTTGAGGTCGCCGGGCAATACCTCCGCCATCTTCTCCAACAGAGCGAGCTTCAGCGGCGTGGTGAAGTCGTGGCAGTTCATCAGTGTCTTCGCCGCGTCGGCCACCGCCTCCGAGACCT
>PWKM01000195.1 GCA_003559755.1 Planctomycetota bacterium | reverse complement strand
CGGGTTGTCGGGCCGACGACGCACCCGCCGTCAATTTGAACCCGGTGGGCGGCGGCCGCGTCGGCGAACGCGATGGTGTGATGAATCGCATCCCCGACCGCCGAACAGATCGGCCTGAGGTCCGCGTCGTACAGGGCGAGCGAGCAGTACCAGAAGTCCGGGATGCCCCGTTTGAACAGCCAGCTCCCGTCCAGCGGGTCGGCGATGGCGTACCAGGCCGGCCGGCCGTCGCCGATGGGTACCCGGCCCGCCTCCTCGGACAGCAGGACGCCCGGCTCCGGCAAACCGGCGAGCCGGCGGCGGAACATGTCCTCCACCTCCTGGTCCACGCGGAAGACCTCTGCGTCCCATCCCTTATGCTCTCCGGCTCGACGGCGGACGACCTCGCCGCCCGCGCCGGATTCGCTCAGACGGCCGATCCTTTCGATGCCCTCGGCCACGCAGGCGACGACGAACCCGACCGGTTCGGCGAACTCGTCGAATCCCCGCATCAATCGTTCGAATTGTTCATCGGTCATAGCCCAGGGTCCTCGCCGGTCCGCAAATGCTAAAACAATACTGAATTGACGCTCAAAAGCAAGGATATGTCGTTCGCGCGGCGGTCTGTTCGGACGCTGGTTGTTGCCGATCTCCCCCGATCGGTTATAATCGAGAGTGAGGCATCAAGGAACCATCTGGCTCAGAAGAGTTTCAAAATCAATTATTGAGGGTACAAGGAGAAACAGGTCATCGTGGCGAAAAACAAGACTCCCCGGCAGAAAATGCCGCAACAGGACCCCCGGAAGCGGGTCAACAATTTCGACGAGGTGGCGCTCGGATATGACGAGGAGGCCGCGGTCCGCGAGGCGTCGCGCTGCCTGAACTGCAAGAACAAGCCGTGCGTCGCCGGCTGCCCGGTCGAGATCGACATCCCCGGGTTCATCCAGCGTATCCGCGAGGGGGACATGGCCGGTGCGATCGAGTTGGTCAAGGATGCGAACGCACTGCCCGCGATCTGCGGCCGCGTCTGCCCCCAGGAGGTTCAGTGCGAGAAGGTATGCGTTCTGGCCAGGAAGGGCGAGCCGGTGGCAATCGGGCGGCTGGAGCGGTACGTCGCCGATCGGGAGGCCGCCGAGAACGCTCCCGCTTCCGAGGTCGAGGTGGCGGAACCGACCGGGCACCGTGCGGCGGTCATCGGGTCCGGTCCCAGCGGGCTGACCGTGGCGGCCGAGCTGGCCAAGCGCGGGCACGAGGTCACCATCTTCGAGGCGTTCCACAAGCCGGGCGGCGTGTTGGTGTACGGCATCCCCGAGTTCCGGCTCCCCAAGGCGATCGTCGAGCGCGAGGTCGAGTACGTGAAGAGCCTGGGCGTGGAGATTCAGACCAATGCGGTCATCGGCCGGACCTTCACCCTCGGCGAACTGCTCGAGCAGGGCTACGAGACCGTGTTCATCGGCATCGGCGCCGGGCTGCCAGCGTTCCTGGGCATACCGGGCGAGAACGCCCTGTTCGTCTATTCCGCCAACGAGTACCTCACCCGGGCCAACCTGATGAAGGCCTATTCGCCCGACTATGACACCCCGCTCGCTCGGGGCCGACGGGTGGCGGTGGTCGGCGGCGGGAACGTGGCGATGGACGCCGCCCGCACAGCCGTCCGGCTGGGCGCGGAAGAGGTCCGGCTGGTCTATCGCCGGTCACGGGCCGAGATGCCCGCTCGCGTGGAAGAGGTCGATCACGCGGAAGAGGAGGGCGTCATTTTCGAGCTGCTCACCAATCCGGTGCGGATCATCCCCGACGACCAACAGCGTGTTCGGGCGATGGAGTGTGTGCGGATGGAACTCGGCGAGCCGGACGACAGCGGCCGCAGGCGGCCGCACCCCATCGACGGGTCCGAGTTCACCATCGAAGTTGACGTGGTGGTCATCGCCATCGGGAACAAGGCCAACCCCCTTCTGCCCGCCACCACCGACGGGCTTGAGATCAACGACTGGGGCTACATCGTCACCGATCCGGAGACCGGGGCCACCAGTCTGTCCGGCGTCTATGCAGGCGGTGACATCGTGACCGGCGGGGCCACCGTCATACTTGCTATGGGCGCCGGGCTCCGCGCCGCCCGGGCGATGCACGAGGAGATGTTGGCGCGGGACAAGGAGATGGAAGGCGCGTCGGCAGGGCAAGAAGAGCGGCGGTGAGGGACGTATTATTATGTAACGGCGCGAACCCCCAGCCGCAGCCGTCGTTGAACAATAACAGGCCGGACCGTCGGAGCGGTCGTCCGACCCGGCAAGCTCTTTGATAACTCCCGAACAGAAGGGCCTGCCGGAAACGCCCGCATTCGGCGTTCCTGTCCCGCCAAATAAAAAACAACCGGCAAAATGGCTTGCGGCGAGCGTTCAGGGCGCTATAATCTATACTGTATAACCCTGTTCGGGGTAACTGGAGGACCAGAGAGATGAAAGCGGAAAAGTTGCTCAAGGCGGCTCTCGTGCTGTTGGTGATGGGCCTTTGCGTGACCCTCATATCCTGGATCGGCAGCGAGTTTACCCAGGCCCGCGCCCAGGGCGGCGGCGGCGGGGAAGCCGGCGAATGGATTATGGTCGCCTCGACGCTCCGGGAAGGAGAAGGCCTGATCTACGTCATCAACACCCGGCGCGAAGTCCTGCTGGTGTATGCCTATCATCGCGGTCGGCGTGCCCGAGACGACCGGCGGTTCACCGGTCACCTCGAGATTCTGGCGGGCCGGCACATGCGGTGGGACGTGATGTACGTTCAGCAGAGTCCGTTCCCGAGAGACCGCGACTTGTACAGGGAAATCCCGACGCCTGCTGAGATGCAGCGAGCATTCGAAGAGCTTACCCGCGACTGATATCTGTCGCGCCGGGAACAGTAGCTATATGGTGAGGTGAAAAAATGGGTGGCGACTTTCTGAGCTTTGACGAAGCATTGGCCGAACTCCAGATGGCGACGCACGAGCTGCGCTCGCTGGTGGCACAGGGCGAAATCCGGGCGTTCCGCGAAGACGACGCCCTCAAGTTCCGCAGGACCGACGTGCTGGACCTCAAACAGAGCCGAGACGTCGAACCGGGCGACCTGTCCATTGAAGGCGCACCCACTCAATTTGCCGAAGATGTGGACGAGGACGATATGGTGCTCACTCCCGAAGAAGACGACGAAACGGGAGAGACCGAGCTCCTGACCGGCATCGGCGAGACAGAAACCGACGACTTCCTCGGGCTGGGCGACGACGAGGAGGTGGAAGAGGCCATGGGCGATACCGCCGAGACGGTGGTCCCCACCATCGACATCTCGGACGAGGACTCCATCGACGACACCGCCCAGACCATCGTGCCCTCGTTCTCCAGCGATGAAGACCTCCTTGAGGACACCCAGCACGCCGAGCCGCCGCCGCTCCTCGCCGACGACGATGAAGCCACCGAAATGGCCACCCAGGAGATCGATTCCGAAGAGATGGTCTCCTCGGCAACCCAATCCGTCGAGGCCGTCGGTGAAGGGGAACCAGCCCCGCTCCGGTTCCAGGACGCCGCGGTGGATTCTGCAACAGAGGAGGAACGCGAGGTGAGCGCCGCACCGGCCGGCTCGCGGCTCGCCCGCGCCCGCCAGGCAGGCCCGGCCGCATCACCGGTCTTCTTTGTGCTGACCCTGCTGACCTTCGTCATCCTGCTCTTTGCGGCCCCACTGTTCTACGGACTGGCACAGGACCGGGTGCCCCCGGTCGAGCCGTACCCGAGCATCGTCGAGTTCCTGGAACAGCTCACCGTCAATTGACGGCCTTCTCACGGTCCGGACTCATTTTCGCAAACCTTGCAGGAGCCGAAATGTTGCGCCCAACCCTCGTGCTCGTTCTTGCCCTTACCCTGACCGCGGGATGCGCCGGCACAGCGAGCCGGGAACGACGCCAGCCGCCGGCTGATCCCCGAGTCGAGACGCTCCGGGAGCAACTCGAGGAGACCCGCAAGGCGGCCCTCGAGACGCTGGAGCGGCTCAGGACGACCCGCGAGGAGAAGCAGAATCTGGCCGAGTCACTGCTGGCCGCCCAGAAGGAGCAGGCCGACGCACTGGCGACCATCGCCGAACTGAGAACGGAGAAGTTCGCCGCCGAGGCGAAACTGGCCGACCTCCGGCGGGAATACAGCCGGCTCGAAGCCGAGATGGCCGAACGCGACGAACACGCCCCCGAAGCCGCCGCCCGCGGCCCCGTCAAGATGACCGTCTCGTTCGTCCTGGGCGGAATCGAGATCGACGAGGAGCAGAAAGCGGCCATCGAACAACTGGGCCGGAAACTCGCCGAGCAAGAGGGGACCGTGTACATCGACGGACACAGCGATAACGTGCCCATCACAAGCGAAGAGGCGAAAGAGCGATACGGCGACAACCTGGGCCTGTCGATGGCCCGGTCGTCGGCCGTGGCCCGCATCCTGACCGAGGCAGGCGGGCTGCCCGCCGGTCGGCTGGTGGTCCGCGGGTTCGGCGATGCCCAGCCCGTCGCCTCGAACCAGACGGCAGAGGGCCGGGCCGAGAACAGGCGCGTCGAGATACGGCACGCCGCAGACGCCGATGGCCCACAGCCGGACGAGCCCGACGACGAATCGTCCTGATCGATTATGCAAGCGAACAACGACGACACCTCGCACCGCAGCGAGGCGAAGACCAGACAACAGGCCGCGGCGAGCGGTACGTCATCACCGAAACCACCCGACGACGACCGCCGGCTCAAGATATTCATTGCCGCAGTCGTCATCGGCCTCCTGGCGTTGTTCGTCGTGATGTGGTTCCGTGCCCGGGGGCCGCTGCAAAGCAAGGAGCGCGTCGGTGCTGCCTGCTTCCACGCCATGTTCGCCAGGGATTTCGACCAGGCGATCGCGATGTTCCGCGAGTTCCGCGAACTGGCAGAGGAAGACATCCCGCCCGAAGTCCGGGATGAATTCATGGCACTCACCGCCGACCGCTTCCAGCAGACCTACCCCATCTATCCCCGCGAGGCGAACCCGCACCAGCTTTGGAAAACCGTGTCCGGCTCGCAATTTGCCAGGGCAGCGTTTGAGGGGGCGACAACCGCCCAGGATTTCGCCCTTGCTGCTCTCCGCTATGTGCGCATCAATATGCAGGCCGACCCGACGCCGATCGAGGAGCAGCCGGTCCTGCTCGATCCCGTTGAACTCCTCCATCGCGGCTACGGCGACTCGCTGCAGATGTCGTGGGTGATGGCCCACCTGCTGCGGAACGGCGGGCTCGACGCGGCGGTGGGGTACTTGCCGGCCTCCGATGACGAGCCGGACTATGGGATCGTCGGCGTGGTCATCGACCGGCGAATGTACCTGTTCGACCCCTTCCGCGGCGTCCCGCTCTGCCGGGCGGCCGACGGGCGGGTGGCCGACCTCGAGAGCTTGCTCTCGGGCGAACACGAGCTGGTCCCCGGGTTCGGCGGCCCCGGCTCCCCCGTCCGGCTCGACCGGCTTCGCCGGGCCGCGTTCTTCGTGCCCGCCGACAGCAGCAACGTGACCCCCGACGCCTGGCTGCTGGACCTGATCTTCAAGGGGGGCGGCTGGCATAATTTCATATACCGGCCCGTCACCCGGGACATCCGCCAGATCGGAGCCGCCGTCTTCGGCGACGGCGCCCGGTTGAGACAGCCGCGCGGAAACTACTGGGTCCTTCTGGACGAGGAAAGCGAGCTGCGAGTCGGACTGTGGCCGTTCCCTTTCCTCGTGGATCAAGCCAAATCCGATCCCCAATACGCCGACCGGCTGGTCCAGGCCTATCCGCACGCGCCGTTGGTCTGGGATGTCCGGTCGGCACAACTGCTGCGCGACAAGGAGCTGAACAAGGCGGTGCGAGAGCGGTACGCCGAGCTCCGCGAGCGGCACGAAGACAACCCCGAGTTCCTCGAAGACCTGACCTTCTTCAGCACACGGCTCGCCAGCTACCCGGGCGAGCAGGCAGGGCTGCTCGCCGGCTATCTGGAGGACTACCCCGACGGCCGCTGGCGCCCGCTGGCCACGATGATGCGGGCGGAACTCGAAGCCCAGTCAGGGCGGGGAGACGTCGCTCGGGGGCTGACCGCGCGGATCGAGCCGCCTTCGCCCTATGCCCTGCGGGCCCGCCTGCTCGAACAGGTCGTCGCTCAGCAGCCGACCGGCCGGGCGATTATTCGATGGCAGTTCCCCGAAACCGACGACGAGCAAACGTCGCCTGAACCGGCCCGCTGACCCGGACGGGACCGGCCTCAACTGCCCCAACCATTCGCTTCAATTGATTCAGACCGCCCTGCGCTCCTCGCGAAGGAGCTTGTGCCGAGCGGGGATCGGCCGCCTTACGCGCCATCAGGACAGCCCGAGCGAAGCCGCTGCAGCGAGCACCTGCTCGGGCGTGATTCGTTCCATGCAGGCGTGGTCCTCCGGGCAGACCCGCCGCTGGCAGGGGCCGCAGGGCACGTCCGCCTGGAGCAGGGCCGTCCGGTCGAGATTCACGTCGATGTACCGGCGACTGGTAGGGCCGAGGATCGCCACGTTGGGGACATCGTAGGCGACGGCGTAGTGGCGGGGGCCGGTGTCGTTCGAGATGACCACCTCCGCCCGCTCGATCACCGGCTTGAGCACCTTCAGATCGATGGTCTTCGGGGGCGGGACGATGACGCCTTTGCGCGAGGCGGCGGCCAGGGCGTCGCCGGTCGCTCCCTCGCCCGGCCCCACGTGGGCGATGACTTTCATCCCGTACCGCTCGATGAGCCCATCGCCCACGCGGGCGAACTTCTCGGCCCCCCACTGTTTGGCCGGGCCGAACGAGGCGCCGGGGATGAGGACGGCCAGACGGTCACCGGGAGCGACGCCCACCGATTCGAGGATCGACGCGGCGTTCGACCGGTCCTCGTCGGACGCAAACAGTTCCTCCGTCCGGGACAGGTCCTCGCAGCCCACGGCCCGGCACAGCCGCAGGTAGCGGTCGACCATGTTGATCGGCACCACCTTTCCGTTCTCGCGGGGGCGGGGCAGCCGGTCGGTCAGGAGCGGCGTCCGCCATTGGCCGACATATCCGACGCGACGTCCGGCCCGTGCCCGCCAGGCGGTCAGTGCGGCGTGGAACGAGTTGGGAAGGATGACCGTCAGGTCGAAGCCCGACCGCCGGAGCAGCCGCCCGAGCTGCCGGCCGTTTTCGGACTCCGGCCCGCGGCCGCGTCGGTCGGCGACCACGAACCGGGCGATATGTGGGTTGTGTTCGAGCACGTCGGCGCCCACGGGCCGTACCAGCGCCGTCAGTTCGGCGTTCTCGAAGTGTCGGCCCAGTGCGCGGATGGCCGGGGTGGCCATGACCAGGTCGCCCACCCACGAGGGTGCGATGAGGAGTACGCGGCGGATGGCGGATGGGTCAACGCCGGGGGGCTTTGCCGTCGAAACTGGGGTTTCTCGCGGGCTGGTCGAGGTCACCGGTCATCCGCTCCCCCGTCGCGGCGCTGCTCGAGTTTCTCGACCAGGGCTTTGTACCGCGGGTGGTCCCGGATGTTGTCCAGGTCGGGGTCGCGCTGCATCCAGTCGAGGTCGTCGTACCCGAACTCGACCGATTTTTCCAGGGCGGCGACCGCTTCGTCGTGGTCTTCCATCAGCGAGTAGGCGCAGGCGATGTTGTACCAGGCGACATCGTCTTCGGGGTCGATCTCCAGAGCCATTCGATACTGGACCAGTGCCTCCTCGTACTTGCCCGCCTCGAGGAGCCCGTTCCCGATCCGGATTCGCATCCCGATATCGTCGAGGTGCAGTTCCAGCACGTCTCCACCGCTCCGCTCGAGTGCGAGCAGCCCCTCGGCACCGGCCCGGAGCAGGCAGACGGCTGCGGCACGACGCACCGCCTCGGACTGTTCGGACTTGAGCACCTGTTCCAGTGTGCGGAGAGCGTGCTCGCCGCCCATCGCCCCGATATCCATCACCGCTCGCTCCCGCTCGTGCCAGTCCATCGCGGGCCAGTTGGCGAACGGATCGCCCACCCTCCCGGCCAGCTCGGGGTTGAACCGCCATTGGATCATCCGGCGGGCGAACCGTGCCCGTGTACGGACCTCCGGGTCGTCCGCCTCGGCGGCCTCGGCGAGCGCCGGCAGGGCGGGGTCGCCCAGCTCGACGAGTGCCCAGGTTGCCTCGCGGCGGATATCGAATCGTTCGTCGCCCAGTCGGCCGATGTGCTCTTCAACCTCGGCCCCGTCCGGCGTGGCGACCGCAGAAACGAGCAGGGCGAGTCCGGCGATCAGCAGTGTGCGGTGCATGGCTACTCCTGCCCCATCGCCCGGAAGTATCGCTGGAGCATTTCGCGGTACTTGGCGGGCAGTTGGTCGGTCAGGGACCGGAAGCCCCTGTCCTGGAGCATCGGTGCCAGTTCGCCCCACCGTTCCCAGTCGTCCGGCGGGGGCCGGCCTTCCCGGTATTGGCCGTCGCGCCCGGCGTCGGTCTCGTCGCTTGCGGGGGTGGTGCCTTCTGAGCCGTTCTGTCCGGCTCCGGCCTCCTCTTCGTCGGCCTGTGGGTCTCGTCCGTGGTGTTCCTCGTCGGCCTGGTCCTGCCGGTCCTGCTGGTCCTGCTGTCCCTGTGGGGGCGATTCGGCCTGCTCCGCCATTTCGATCAGTCTGTCGAGTTGCTCGAGGATCGACTTCTGCTCGTCGGTGATCTCGTCCTGTTTTTCCAGTATCTTTTTCTGGGCGTCGATGATGGCTTCCCTCTGCTCCTCGATGAGTTCCTCGATGTTGATGCCGGCCATGTCGGTGCCGACCTTTTTCATCATGTCCGCCACGTCCCGGATCGGGTTGTCGGGCCGGGCTTCTTCGGGCTGGGCCGCTTCCTCGGGTTCGCCGTTTTCGGGGTGTACGGCGAACGCGGGACGGGCGGTGAGCGTCAGGGCGAGCGTAGCGATGATGCAGATCGTCCGTATCATTCCGGGCCTCTCATCTCTTCCCTGCGTCGTTCGGCTTCCTTTTCGAGAGCGTCGGCCAGCTCCTCGGTGAGCTCGCCGAGGTCGGCCTGTTCTTCCGCCAGCCGGCGCAGGCGCATTCGCTGGAGCGGCGAGAACTGCTCGATCCCCCGGAGCTGCATCTGGAGGAACAGCCGCTTGGTGGCGTTGTGAATCTCGAGTTCGCGGGCCTTGAGCAGCTTCAGTTGTGCCGAGGGCGGGACCAGCATCGGCTCGCCGCCGTCATCGCCGCCGCCGCCCCCCGCCATCTCGTGGCCTTCACGGATTCGCTGGTGTTCCTGCTTCAGGGCCTCGACGAGCATCCGCAGCGTGTTGACGATATCTTCGCCGAGGTCCTGGCTGTAGGCGTCTGTCTCGAAGGCGGCCAGCCGGCCTTTCAGTTCGGTCATGTCGTTGTAGGCCTTGCTGAACCCCCAGCCGAACACGGGGGCGTTCTCGCCGCTCACCTTTTCCTGGAGCTGCTTGGCCCTGTCGGCCAGGTTGCCCTGGTCGTTGGACAGTTGCGAGAGCCGTACGCGGTCGGGCCGTTCGGGTTCGGAGAGTCCGAGATCGACGGTCGCGGTGTCGATCCGTTCCACCTCGCTGTTGATCCGCTCCTGCTGTTCGAGCATCGGCTGGATTTCGACGATCAGGTCGAGGAGTTTCTGCTCCTGCTGCTGGCGCTCGAACTCGTCGCGCATCTGTTCGAGCTCACGCCGGGCCTCGGCCAGCTTATCGCGGGCCTCCCGGGCCTTTTCTTCGCCGGTGACCGTGTCCTGCTGCTCGAGTGCCGAATGGGCCTCCTGCATCGAGCTCCGGGCGTCGCCCACCTGGTCGCCCGCCTGGTTCAGGCCCTGGCTGGCTTCGCTCGACAGCTTTTCGTTCTGCTCGGCGAGCCGGCGGAGCCGCTGTTCGACGGTTTCGGCCCGCGACTGGGTTTCGTCCTGCTTGATGGCGGTCTCCCGGATGTCTTCGCCGAGTTTCCGTTCGATCTCCTCCAGGGCCTTGCCCAGCATTGCGTCCGCTTCGTCCAGCTTCCCCGCGGCATCCGTTCCGGCGGCCTGCGCGTCCTGCGACTGGCCCTCCCTCATGGATTCTGCGGCTCGGTCCATATGTTCGCCGGCCTCCTGTGTTTTGCCGGCGGCGTCCCGGATCGCTTCGGTCTGGGGTGCTCGCTGCTGCTCGGCCTTTTCGGCCTGTTCGTCGAGTTCGCCTGCGATGTCGTCGGCCTCGGCCTTGTATGCCTTCTGGTCGTCTTCGAGGTCCTGCGGCCGGTCGGTTTCAGCGGCCTCGCCCGCCGTGGTTTGCTGCCGGTCTCTGAGTGCCTTGAGTTTTTCCCTCGCCTGCCTGAGCTGGTCGCCCTGCGCCCGGTCCCGGCTGATCTCTTCGGTGTCGCTTGCGTGCCCGGTCTGTTCCTCGTGCAGTTTTCGGATGTCTTCGATGGCGCCCCGGAGGTCGCTGAGTATCTGGTTGAGCACCTCGTCGCTTCCGGTGGTCCGCTGGGCGTCTTCCAGCAGATCGAGCAGGGCTTCGAGGCCGGCGATAGCGGTGGCCTGTGCCGAGAGCGCCCGTCCGACGTGATTGCTGCGCAGGGTTTCGGCGGCTTCTTCCATCATCAGCCGGATCTGCTCGTCGGCCGCCAATTCCTGGGCCTGTTCGACCAGTTGCGCCCGGCGTGCGTCGTGATTTTTGAGCGAGTCGAACACGTCCAGCATCTCCTGCTCGAGGTTCCGCATGCTGTTCCGGGCAAGCTGCTGGTTGCGGACGAGCGAATCGAGGGCTTCGCGGCTGTCCGGTTCGAGGTCGTCCGGGGCTGCCCCGAACACGTCGGGCCGTTGCCGGAACGCCTCGGTGTGCTCCCGGATGCCCCGCTGTTGTCGGAGCAGCGCCCGGGCGGCTCGCACCAGTGCCCCGATCCCGTCGTCGTGCTCCATTTTGGCGATCACGTTCTGGAGCCGATCGATGATCTGGTTCTGGACGCTGGATGCGGTCTCGAGGTTCTTTTTCCCGTCCTCGCCGGCGAGGTCTCGCCTGGCGTCTCGGACGAAGTCGGCGGCTCGGGGCATGTCCGACTTGGCCACCTCGTTGAGTTCGTCGCGGATATCGTCGAGTCGCCGCCGGTCGGCGAAACTCCCGATCCGGTTGTCTTCCATCCTGCCCCGAATCTGCTCGACGGCGTCGGCGATCCGGCTGACCGCCCGGCCGAGCTCCCGCTGCACGTTCTCGGCGTCGGCCGCGATCGTCCGCTCGGTCTCGGTCATCGGCTGCTCGTCGTCGATTCGGCGGAGCAGTTCATCGGCCTGGTCGCGGGTCCCCTGCTGGCGGTCTCTGGCTTCTCGGAGCCGCTCGCGGAGCGAGAGGAGCTGCTGGTCGAGTTCGTGTGCCAGGTCGGCGTGCGAGACGATGCGCACGTAGTGCTTGTCCGATGTCGCCTTCTGGCCTTTCCTGCCCGGTTCGACGGGGATGGCGTCGCGCCAGTCTTCGGCGCCGCACCAGTAGGTGAGGGTGTCGCCCTCCTCCAGTCCGAGTTCGGACAGGTCCCAGCGGTGCGACAGGTCGAGTTCGGTGTTGAGCCGGTCCTCCGGCGGGAATTCCTGCAGCGGCACTCGGTGTTCTTCATCTGGGTGGTCCAGCCGCTCGTAGCTGAGCCAGACGCGGCGGAGTCCGCGGTCGTCGCTCACCTCGACCTCGATGGGCAGGACCGCATAGCGGGTACATCTGGTTTCGCGTCCGGGCCGAACCATCCGAACCTGGGGCGGCTTGTCCTCGACGACGCGAAGCTGGACGGTGCGGGGCTGCTCGTCTTTCTGGGTCGCTTCTTCGCTCTTGTGGACGAGGTGAACGCGGAACCATCGCATGTCGGGCTCGAGCACGAACGAGCCGTGGTGAGTCGGGCCGTCGGCCGGTCGCGGTTCGGTTTTCGTCATCTCGACGGACTTGCCCGTGTCGGTGACCAGGGTCGCGCTGCCCCGGTCGAGCGGCATGTTCGTGCGCACCATCGCCGTGAGCGTGCTGCCCTCGAGCGCCCTGATCTCGGACGCTCCGAAGCTCAGCTCGCCCGGCCTGGGCTCGGCCCGGTCGGCGTGCTCGGGGTCGTCGGCGTAGGCGGGCAGCCGGGGCCACGTCCAAATCTGCTCGACGCTCGGGGGGATGGTCACGTGCACGGTGGCCGACACGTCGTCTGCGCCCGCCGCCCGAGCGGTGATGGTGAGGTCCCCGAGGGCTTCCTTGTAGTAGGCGACGTAGGTGTGGTCGTCGATCCGGCGCATATGGCGCGATTCGGCCGTGCCCTCGACCGGCTCGAACGCAACGGCGACCGTCCTCGGGGCACGCCACACCGCCGAGCCCTGGGCGTTCCGGGCGTCCACCCGGACCTCGATCTGCCGGCCGCGGACGACGGTGACCCGGCTGTCCGCCTCGTCGTTCACCCGCAGCACCAACTCGGTACGCCGGGGCCAGCGGGCCGGGCCGTATGGATCGAGAAGCCGGGCGGCGAATATGCGCGTAGTGGCGGGCGACAGAAGCGCGAACAGGACCGACAGGGCGACCGCGCCGACGGCGAGGGCCGACATCCGGACCACCGGCCTGGCCCGCGACACGCTGCCCGGATCGAGCCCGTCTGCCGCACGCTCGGCATCATCGACCACGGCCTCGATGAGGTCAGACGGGGCCGAGCCGCGACCGATCGCAAGCTGGACCGCGCTGACCAGCACGTCCTCGAGCTCCGGGAACCGGCGCTCGAACAGCAGCGCGAGCTGGTCGTCGGGCATCGGGACGAGGAGCGGGCGGACAAGATAGCGGTACACGGCGACCAGGAGCCCGACCGCCCCCGCCAACGACAGGGCCAAACGCCACTCCGGGGCCAGGTGGAACAGCCAGTCGAGCACGAACAGGCCGGCGATAAGGCCGAACAGGAGGAGCGCGATGCGGGCGAGGCCGGCCGCAACGATCAGTCGTCGCAAACGGCCGCGCAGGGCCTTCAGCCGGGACTCGATTGCATTGCGTGCCATTGAATTTCACCTCATCACATCAGACGCGGGCGATATCCGCCTTGAACACGCCCCGGGCCGGGATTCGTCGTATCCGATACGTCCCCACACATACCGTCCGTTACCGCTGGAAGATCGGCAGGTAATTGTAGGGCACCTGGAGAACGAGCGCCCCCATCGCCGCTCCGTAGGTGTTGCCAACGTTCGACTGCCAACTCCCGTTGTCCAACTGGGACTCGACCAGGTCGTCCCGAATCTTTGGATAGTAGAAATCCCAGTCGGCTCCGCCCGCCTGATACATCGCCTGGACGGCGTAATAGTGTGCGTAGAAGAAGTGCGAAGTCCGGCTGCGACGCCGGTTGCCGGACATATATCGCTTGAGGTACTCGACTCCCTTCTCGACCTGGTCCGCGTCGTGGTACCCCGCTCCGAACAGGGTGGTGACGCCCGCGGCGGTGAGGGCGAACGAAGAACTGCCGGACCGCAGCATGTAGCGGAAGCTGCCATCGGCGTTCGCGCTGTGCCGGGTGTACTCGATGGCCCGTTCGATCGTCTCCTTGGGCACCTTGATGCCGGCATTGTTCGCCGACCGCAGGGCCATCACCTGGCAGACGGTGACCGACAGGTCGGAAGAGCCGGCCGGGCTGGGGTCATACCGCCAGCCGCCGTCCGACTTCTGGCTCTGCGTGATACACTGGATGGCTCGTTCGAGGGCACTCTTGAGCTCCGGGTCGGGCATCATCCCGTAGGCCTCGGCGAGGGCGAGGGTGGCGAAGCCGTGCCCGTACATCCGGCCGTGCGAGTCCCCGATGTAGCCCGTCTCGGGATGCACCTGCGACATCAGGTACTGGATGCCCCGCTCGACCGGCCGGCCATATCGGCCGCGGCCGGGCAGGTTGCCCTGGGCCATGAACGCCAGACAGGCGAGAGCGGTCACTGCGGGATGGCGGCCGTGAGAAGCCGAGCCCCAGGAGCCATCGGCGTTCTGCGTCTCTTCCAGGTAGCGCAGGGCGTGGTTCACCGCCCGCTCGGCATTGGGGGTGACCAGATCGCTCTGATCGGCCGCCTGCGCAATAGGCGCAGTGAGTAGAACACAGGCCAGAACCCCCACAGATGTCATCATACGCATAAGAACTGCCTCCTCGTCTCGACCAACCTTTATTCTAAACGTTTTCCACGCCGATTCAATCGATCTTTTTTCAACTTTTCCCCGCGAGTTGGCGGCGCCGGACGGGCCAAAGGGGCAGAATCAAGGGCACTTTACCTTTTATACGGGGCCTGCAACGGTTACAATGGATGGTCGCAAAAAAGCCCCATAATAAGACTGATCGCGACGATCCCGCCGCACAATATCTCGTCGTCGGCATGTCAATATCCGTTGCGAGCATCGGCCAAGGCCACTACAATGTCGTCCGGTATCAGCACAACATAGGAAAACAAAGATGGAAAAACGCAACCTGGCCGGAGCCCACACGGCACTGGTGACCCCCTTTCACCCCGACGGCTCGATAGACTGGGACGGCTTTGCCCGGAACATCTCATTCCAGATCGACCAGGGCATCTCCGGCGTGCTGCCGGTCGGCACGACCGGCGAGTCCCCGGCGTTCGACTGGGAAGAACACCACCGAGTGATCGAGCACGCCATCAAGACCGCAGACAAACGGTGCGTGGTCAGCGCCGGGACCGGCAGCAACTCCACAAGCGAGGCACTCCGGGCGAGCAGGGAGGCGGCCGACGCCGGGGCCGACGCACTCGTGCTGGTCGATTGCTACTATAACGGCCCGTCATCGCTGGAACTGCGCCGCGAATACCACCAGCCGATCGCCGAGGCATGCCCCGAATGCACGGTCATCCCCTACATCATCCCCGGACGCAGCGGGACCGCCCTCTCGCCCGAGGACCTGGCCATCCTGGCCCAGGACTGCCCCAACGTGACCGCGGTGAAGGAGGCCACCGGCGACATCGAGCGGATGGCCCAGACCCGCTCGATGGTCGGCGACGAGTTCGACATCCTGTCGGGCGACGACGGGATCACGTTCCAGATCATGCTGGACGAGCGGATCGGGGCGGAGGGGGTCATATCGGTGGTGAGCAACGTCGCACCGGCCGCCGTGACCAAGATGGTCGAGGTGGCACTGGCCGGCGACAGCCGCGAGTCCGCCGAAATAGCGAACGCACTCGAACCGCTGTTCAGCATCGTGACCGTGGTGGCGGAAGCCGAACGGGCGCTGCCCGACGGCACCGTCCGGCTCGTCCGCGACAGGTTCCGCAACCCGCTCGCCATCAAGACCTTGATGACCGGCCTGGGCATGCCCGCCGGGCCGCCCCGCCGGCCGCTGGGCAAGATGACCCCCGCCGGGCTGGAAATCGTGCGAGAAGCGGCCCGCATCACCTGGCAGGACAACCCCTGGATTCTCGAACCGATCGGCGAGACGTTTGGGGTGGACGTCGGCCGGCGTATCGAGGACGACGAGGCCTGGCAGGGCCTGACCTACGACTGAGCAGGGCAGACGGCCAACGGTCGTTCGGGGATAGATAGGCGCTACAGGGCTGCGGCGCCCGGCCACATCACTCCGGTACCCGCCCCAACCGGATCGCTTCAACCACCACATAAAAATGAACCTGCTGCTTTCGTGGCCGGTGAGGGAATACGCTTTTGGGGGGGCTGGTTTTCTTTTGAGGGGTGTGGTGGGCCCGGGCAGACTCGAACCGCCGACCTCACGCTTATCAGGCGTGCGCTCTCGCCACTGAGCTACGGGCCCCCGTGGTCCGAACGACGTCCGAGGTGTGGATGCCTCCGTCCGCCTCCGCCCGTGTGAGAGCCGTGCCTCCGGGTGAGTGGGGGGGCGGTCGGCTTCTCGTTCGGTCTTCGGTGGGCTGGGGGGCGTCCTCGGGGTGTGTCCGGTTATGGGTAGCAATCGGGGAATGCGTGCAGCATGTCGGAGTGTGCTGACAATTCCGCCGGGACGTCACCGTCCGGGCGGTCCGTCGGTTCCTTAGAAAGGAGGTGATCCAGCCGCACGTTCCCGTACGGCTACCTTGTTACGACTTAATCCACCTTATGGACCGCACCTTCGACGCTGGCCCGAAGGCTCCACGGCTTCGGGTGCAATCCACTCGGTTGATTTGACGGGCGGTGTGTACAAGGCTCAGGAACACATTCACCGCGGCATTGCTGATCCGCGATTACTAGCGATTCCAGCTTCATGAAGGCGAGTTGCAGCCTTCAATCCGAACTGAGGCCGGCTTTGTGGGATTGGCTCCACCTCGCGGTCTCGCTGCCCTCTGTACCGGCCATTGTAGCACGTTTGCAGCCCAGGACATAAGGGCCATGATGACTTGACGTCGTCCCCGCCTTCCTCCAGTTTAACACTGGCAGTCTCCTTAGAGTCCCCAACATGACTCGCTGGCAACTAAGGATAAGGGTTTCGCTCGTTGTGGGACTTAACCCGACACCTCACGGCACGAGCTGACGACAGCCATGCAACACCTGTGCACGTTCCCCCTCAAGGGAGTCAGCCGCCTTTCGACGACCTAATCCGTGCATGTCAAGCCCTGGTAAGGTTCTTCGCGTTGCCTCGATTACGCAACATGCTCCACCGCTTGTGTGAGCCCCCGTCAATTACCTTGAGTTTTAGCCTTGCGGCCGTAGTCCCCAGGCGGGGCACTTAATGCGTTAACTCCGGCAGTGAAGGTGTCAGAAACCCCCACTACGTAGTGCCCATCGTTTACGGCCAGGACTACCGGGGTATCTAATCCCGTTCGCTACCCTGGCTTTCGTGCCTCAGCGTCAGTGACAGGCCAGAGAGCCGCTTTCGCCACCGGCGTTCTTCCTGATATCTACGCATTTCACCGCTCCACCAGAAATTCCACTCTCCTCTCCTGTACTCAAGCTCGCCAGTTTCCGGCACCATTCCCCGGGTAAGCCGGGGGCTTTCACGCCGGACACAACGAGCCGCCTACGCACCCTTTACGCCCAGTAATTCCGAACAACGCTCGCCACCTCCGTATTACCGCGGCTGCTGGCACGGAGTTAGCCGTGGCTTCCTCTCAGGGTAACGTCAGACGCGGACCGTTATCAAATCCGCGCGGTTCTTCCCCTGTGACAGTGGTTTACAACCCGAAGGCCTTCGTCCCACACGCGGCGTCGCATCGTCAGGCTTCCGCCCATTGCGAATGATTCTCGACTGCAGCCTCCCGTAGGAGTCTGGGCAGTGTCTCAGTCCCAGTGTCCGGGGTCACCCTCTCAGGCCCCGTACCCGTACGCCTTGGTGAGCCGTTACCCCACCAACAAGCTGATAGGACACAGACCCCTCCTCGAGCAACAGGAACGCCGAAACGCTCCCGCCTTTCATACCGGACCATGCGACCCGGCACTACATCCGGAATTAGCCCACCTTTCGACGGGTTATGCCGAACTCGAGGGCAGGTTGTCTGTGCATTACTGACCCGTTCGCCGCTTTACTCGGGATCCGAAAACCCCTTTCTCGCTCGACTTGCATGTCTTATCCACGCCGCCAGCGTTCGTTCTGAGCCGGTATCATACCCTCCATAAATTTATCCCGATCCCCACCATATAAAGCAGGGACGTCGATAAAAAAGATGAAGCGATACCATGCGACATCCAGCCCCGAAAGGCCGATGCCGCAGGGATGTATCTCAAGGCCGACCATCCCGCCAAAAGACGGAATGAAAGGCCCACACTCGTCTACGCTGCACGCTTCTTCCCGATTGTCAAAGAACAAAATGCTCTCCGGCGGAACCGCCAACGACGACCGTCCCGCCAAGTACGTTAGTATAGCGCAACCAACGCCCCTGTCAAGAACGCAAAAGAAAAAAATCG
>PWKM01000129.1 GCA_003559755.1 Planctomycetota bacterium | reverse complement strand
GTTCGGATGGCGGGGGTGACCGCCGAGGCCCAGACCGGTGTGCCCACCAGGACCAGGCCAAATTCCGCCGGGTCTTTCTCCCGCTCCTCGATGCCGGTCGGCTTCTTGAAAAGGGCGTCCTTGCCGGCCTTGATATAGCCAAACGCTCCGGCGCGGGGCGTGGTGTCGATCACCTCTTCGAGCTCGGCGTCGAGCTCCGCCGCCAGTGCCTCCGCCACCCGGCGGGTGGTCCCGGTTCGCGAATAATAGACCACGAGCATATCCTTCGAGTCCTCCATCGCCCGCTCCTTTCAATCCGTGGGCACCCGCCCGGTTGCCGTACTGTCGAACGTCGGGACACAAGTTTATCATGCGCCCGGCCACAACGCCATACGGGGCCCGCTGCCCTTCCCCGTCCCGGCCCTCAGATCAGCCAGTCCGGCCGGACAAACTTGAGCATCAGGTGTTTTCGCTGGCCCCCGAAATCGACGACCAGACGGGTCCGGTCGCCGCTCCCGGACTTCGAGACCACCCGCCCCTCGCCGAACGTGGGATGCCGCATCCGCACCTCGCCGCCGCTCTCCACCCGGCTTTGTTCGATGATGTCCGGATCATATTCGACGGTCCGCTGCCGGGGTGCCGGCCGGGGCGTCTTCCTCGTCTGCTTCTTCGGCCTGGTCGGGTATCGTGGCGCCGGCGAGGAGAACAGGCGGGAGTACGTCCCGTGTTCTTTTTTTGCCTTGTCGGGGATCTCCAGGAGAAAGCGAGACGGGTCAGCGGGCTCGTGCTGGCCGAAAACAAACCGCTCCGTGGCACAATGCAGGTACAATTGTTCCTTCGCCCGCGTCATCCCCACGTAACACAGCCGGCGCTCCTCCTCGATCTCGTCGGCCTCCGCGTCGGAATGGGAATGTGGGAGCAGGCCTTCCTGGACACCCGCGATGAAGACGACCGGGAACTCCAGCCCCTTCGCCGAGTGCAGCGTCATCAGCAGCACACTCTCGGACTCGTCGTCCAGCGCGTCGGGGTCGGAGACCAGCGAGACCTGTTCCAGAAAAGCGTCGAGGTCTGCCTGCGGGTACGATTCATTGAACTCGGCAGCCGCATTGACCAGTTCCCTCACGTTCTCCGCCCGTGCCTCGTCCTCGATGTCCCTCGACTTCTGCAATTGGTCAAGATACCCCGTCGCGTCGAGCACGGCGCGGACCACGCCGGCCACCGGCGACCTGGGGACTTCCCGCAACGTTCGCAGCATATCGGCGAACTCCCGGACCTTTCCGACCGCACGGCTGCGAAGCCCGGGCACCTCGTCACACCGTTCGACCGCCTCGGCGACGCCGATCCGCTCGGCGTCCGCGAAGTCCGACAGCCGGCCGACCGTCGTCCGGCCGATGCCCCGCCGTGGCCGGTTGATGACCCGCAGCAAACTGACGCCGTCGGCGGGGTTCTGGATGAGCTTGAGGTAGGCGACGATGTCCTTGACCTCCTGGCGGTTGTAGAACTCGACGGCGTCGAGAATCTGGTACGGGATGCCGGCGTCGCCCAGCGATCTCTCCAGCGCCCGGGTTTGGGCGTGGGTGCGATAGAAGACGGCCATATCGCCGTAACTGCGCCCGCCGTCCAGGTTTTCCCGGATGCGGTCCGCAATGGCATCGGCCTCGGCCCAGTCGGACTCCGACTCGACGACTTCGACCGGTTTCCCCTCCGGGTTATGGGTCCACAGTCCCCGCTCGATACGGGCGCGATTCTTGTCGATCACCCCGGAGGCCGCCTGCAGGATCATCTTGGTCGACCGGAAATTCTCCTCGAGCTTGACGACTTTCGCGTCGGGATAGTCGTCCTGGAAGTCGAGGATGTTGCGGATGTCGGCCCCCCGCCAGGCGTAGATCGATTGGTCCGGGTCGCCCGTCGCACAGATGTTCTTGTGCCCTTCCGACAGCTTGCGGGCGATCAGGTACTGCGGGCGGTTTGTATCCTGATATTCGTCGATCAGCACGTGGTCGAACCGCGTCTGCCAGAACGAGCGGAACTCCTCGTCCTCGGACAACAGCGTCGCCGTCCGCAGCAGCAGGTCGTCAAAATCGAGGGCGTTGTTCTGGCGGAGCGCCCGTTCGTATCGCCGATAGACGCGGGCCGCCCGTTTTTCGCCTGGGTAGTACGCACTTTTCTCCATCGCCTGCGGGCTCTCCATCCGGTTCTTGGCCTGCCCGATCTTGTTGAGGACCGACGCCGGCTCCTTGCCCGAGGCGTCCAGGTCCAGGTCCCGGAATATCTGCTTCACGCACGCCAGCGAGTCGGTCCGGTCGTAGATGGTGAACGGGTGGTCGAAGCCGAGCCGCTCGGGGAACCGGCGCAGCATCCGGGCGCACATCGAGTGGAACGTCGATACCCACGCTCCGCCCGCCCCGACGAGGTCGGCCACCCGGGCCTTCATCTCGTCGGCGGCCTTGTTGGTAAACGTGATCGCCAGAATCCGGTACGGCGGGATGCCGTTTGCCGCGAGGTAGGCAACGCGGCGGGTAATGACACGGGTCTTGCCGCTGCCCGCACCGGCGACCACGAGCAGCGGGCCGTCGCCGTGCGTCACCGCCTCTTTCTGGCTGTCGGTCAATCCGTCGAGTATATCCATCGCGCTCTGCGTTCACTTCTCCCGTTACACCGGGCATTCTACCCCCTGTCCGGGCCGGTAACAAGCGCCCCGATGACGGCCGCCCGAGCCCCTTGATTCGCGCCTCACCTCCGATTACGATGCGGCACGCCCTACACGGAAACCGAGGAACGCATGACCAAAATCGAGCTTTATCAACAGACGGTCCGGCGGCTGGCCGACCTGCTCTCCGGGGAGACCGACTTCATCGCGAACGCCGCGAACACCGCAGCCGTGCTGTTCGGCTCGCTGCCCGACGTGAGTTGGGCGGGGGTATATGTGAACCGGGACGGGGAGCTTGTGCTCGGCCCGTTCCAGGGCCCGCCCGCCTGCACACGAATCCCGTTCGGAACCGGTGTGTGCGGGACGGCGGCGGCCGAGAGGCGGACGGTGGTGGTGCCCGACGTGCGGCGGTTCCCCGGACATATCGCCTGCCAGCCCGACTCGCGGTCCGAGATCGTCGTGCCCATCTGCGCCGATGGCAAGGTGGCCGGCGTGCTCGACCTCGACAGCCCGGTGCTCGGCCGGTTCGACGCCGACGACCAGATGGGACTCGAACACGCTGTCGCCATCTTCCTCCGAAACACAGCCATCCCCGGCTGACCGGGCGCGGAGCCGACCGAACCGAGCTGACCCGCCGCCTCTCCCGAAGCCCTCAGTCGGCCCCGCCCCGCACATGCATCACAAACTGGTTCAACAGCCCGGTTGTCCCCAGCCCGTAGTACGTATATTCGACGTCGGTCTCGGTGTCGTACCGGGACGCATGGAACCCTCCGTCGGGCGCGGCCATCGACCGGACAAAACGCCCGATGGCCGGCAGGTTGGCCTCGTCCATCCCGTCGAGCGTCGACAGCGTGACCAGGGCGGTGAAGGTGGATAGCAGATCGGGCTCGGAGATGGCGGCGTGGGCCACGAAACCGCCCGCTGCGGTCTGCATCGTCCTGAGAAAGTCGGATACCCGACCGGCATCCCTCGTGGTCAGTTCGCCCGTCATCGCCAGAAGCCCGACCGCCGCAGCCGTCGCACTGGTCTGGCACCCGCCCTCGGGAGTCTGGCCGAAGCCGCCCTGGGGGTTCTCGCACGACCGGACGCGCCGGACCGCCTGCTCGGCGGCCGGGAACGGCTCCCCCAGCATGTGGTAACACAGCACCGCCAGGAACAGGTCGTAGGTGCCCGCGTGGCGGATGTCGATGTCGGGCCGGCATCTCGACGCCTGATCCGGGACCTCGAACCCGACGGCCCGGAGTATACGGGCCGAATTGAGGCGGCTGAAACACTCGACCGTGTTCCGGGGCGGGCCGGTGAGCGATTCGAGATAGCGGGCGGCCCGTTCGAGCGCATCGGAGTCCGGGTCGATCGCCAACAGAGCGCGGAGTGCGAAGTCGGTGTAATAGATGTCGGAACCGCCCACACGGCCGCAGAAGCCGCCGTCGTCCGCCTGCCGGGACCGCACGTATTGTGCCCGCGCCCGTCGGAAAGCCCGGCCCAGGCCCGACAGGCCCGACGCAATCATGCCGTCCAAACCCGCCAGATAGTCGGCTCGCATCGGTTACACCACGATCCGTACGATGAACAGGAGCAGTTCGCGCAGGGCGGGATTCGGCTGCGACTCGGCCAGATGTACGGCCCGGCCCCGCAGTTTGTCAACCAGTTGCTCCGCCTGCCGGAACACCCGGTACGACTCGTAGATGCGCCTGACCTCCTCGATGTCGCCGTTCGCCCCGGCCAGATCGCCGGCGGCTCCCGCCTCGACCGCGAAGGCGCGAAGGATGGTCGGCCGGCGGGCGGAGAGGTCTGACCCCGGGCGGACCTTGTTGCGGCGTTCGCCGCGACGGTCATTCAGATCGTTCAGCACCTGGTATGCCTCGCCCACATAGACCGAGAACCTTCGGAGTGCCGCGCCGTCGAACTCGGCGTCGGCCGCACGCAGCCCGGCATACAGGGCGGTCTCGAACGCCGGGCCGGTCTTGAGCGCGTACATCGCAAGCACATCGAGCGGCTTGCCGTTTCCCGCCACCGGCGACCACAGCAGTTCCGACCCCTGCCCGCGACACAGGGCCAGGTGGGCGGCCGACAGATGGGACAGGATATCGCCCGTGACCTCGGGGCCCAATGCAGCGGCCTGTGCCGAGATGAGCCGGTAGCCCAGCCCCACCAGGTAGTCGCCGATGTTGATCGCGGTGGGTACACCGTACCGCTGGTGGAGTGTGGGCGCGCCGTATCGGAACGCATCGGCGTCCTCGATGTCGTC
>PWKM01000199.1 GCA_003559755.1 Planctomycetota bacterium | reverse complement strand
TGCAGCTTCTTCTTGCCGAGACCGACCCGGACGAGAAACGGCGCGGCGCACTCGAGCTGATGAGCGAGGAGATCAATCGAATCTCCGGGATCATCCGGCACCTGCTGTCGTTCGGCCGCCGGCGCCCGCCCGAGCCACAGCTTGTCCAGGCCAATCGGCTGTTGAGCGAAGTGCTCACCCTGCTGCGTTACCAGTTCCGCACCGACAATATCGAGCTGATCACCGACCTGGCCGCCGACCTGCCGACGGTCCGCGGTACTCCGGACCAGCTCAAGCAGGTGTTCCTCAACATCATCATGAACGCTCGGCAGGCGATGCCCCAGGGCGGGACGCTGACCGTCACCTCGGGGGTGAACGAAGACGGCGCGGTCGAGGTCGTTTTGGCCGACACCGGGTGCGGGATGAGCGACGCGGTGAAAAACAAGCTGTTCCAGCCGTACTACACCACGAAGAAAGGGCGCGGCGGCTCGGGGATGGGGATGTTCCTGTCCCGCAACATCGTGAAGGAGCACGGCGGAAGACTGCTGGTATCGAGCCAGCCCAACGAAGGGACGGTGGTCGTGGTCATTCTTCCTGCGTTCACCGACAAGAAAGGACAGAAGGCGGACGATCGGGCGGACACGGCCCCGACATCGCCGTCGTAACGGAGCCACACTGTGAACCGAAACAGCACGTTGAAAGCATTCTTTGTGGGGGAGGACGCGGAGGCCTTCGCCGAGGCAGCGGACGCACTCGCCGGGGCAGGCCACAAGGTCGAGCGGATCGCCAGCCCCCTGAAAGCGTTGACCGCCCATACCCGGTCGCCGGCCGACCTGATGGTCATCAGCGTCGGGCGGCTCGACGACCAGATGCTGGAGGTGTTCGAGGCGGCCCGCGAGGTCGCACCCGACTGCCTGATGCTCGGCGCGGTCGGGCCGGCCACCCGGCGTCGGGCCGCGCCGGTGCTGGGCCTGGGCGCGGACGCCATCGTCGGCACCCCGGTCGACCCCGACGAACTCCGGGCGCTCATCGCCAGACACGGCCGGGCCGGGGCCCGGACGCCCGAGGCGAGCGTGGAGGAGAAGTTCCGCTGGCTGGGCGACTTTGCCGCCGGCGTCGCCCACCACATTAACAACCCGCTGACCACCGTCGTCGGCTACCTGCAACTGCTGCGGTCCGAGGAAGAACTGCCCGAGGATGCCGGCGAGGTGCTCTCCACCATGTTGACCGAATGCGATCGGATCGCCGACACCGTGCGCTACCTCCTGCTCCTGTCGGGCCGGGCCAATGTGCGGCCGGAGGCGGTTGACGTGAACCAGGTGATCGGCTCGGCGATCGAGGCGTCCTCGGCCGACGATGACGACGAGGCGCCGGAGGTCGAGATCGAACAGTCGCTCCAGCCCGACCTGCCCGCGATCCTCGCCGAGGAAGAAGCCCTCAAGCGGGCCTGTGAGAACCTGATTGCGAACGCCCGGCAGGCGATGAGCGAAGGCGGGACCCTCGAGATCACGACCGCAGGCGACAACGGGCGGGTGTTCATCCGGTTCGCAGACACGGGCGACGGGATCGACCCCGACCGGATGGCCCGCATCTTCGAGCCGTTTTACACCACGCAGGACGACGGCCCCGCCATGGGCCTCGGCCTGGCGACCGCGTACGGGATTGTCAAGGGCTTCGGCGGAACGATCCAGGCACAAAGCCAGCCGGGGCAGGGCTCGACGTTCACCATCGAATTCCCCGCACACTCATGACCGCACCACCGAACGGAGACCACAACCGCATGTCCCAGTCAGAGCAGCCGGCGGGCCGGCCTCGCCTGCTGGTGGTGGACGACGAACAGAACATCTGCTCGCTCCTGCGCGAGATGCTGAGCGACGACGGCTACCAGGTGACGACCTGCCGGAGCGCACAGCAGGCGCTGGAGCGGATGGCCGGGCAGCCGTACGATATGATCATCTCCGACCTGAAGATGCCCGGGATGAGCGGAACCGACCTGATCCGGCAGGTCAAGAAACAGTGGCCCGAGACCACCGCAATCCTGTTCACCGGCTATGCCACCGTCGAGACCGCCGTCGAGGCCATGCGGTACGGGGCCGACGATTATGTGACCAAGCCGTTCAACATCGACGAGCTGCGCAAGGTCGTCAAACGGGGGCTGGAGTCCAAGCTCCTCCGCCGGAGGAACCGGGAGCTGATCGGCCGGCTCAGGTCCGCCAACGAGGAGCTGCAGCGGCACAAGGCCGACCTCAGGGGCGAGATGCTCCGGGCCAGCGAAAGCTTGCTCGAAACCAACCGGCGGCTGGAGAAACGGGTCCAGCAGCTCAACACCATCATGGAGGTGACCCGGGCGATCCGGTCGATCCTCGATCTCGACCGGCTCCTGGACGTGTGCCTCAAGCTGATCGCCCGCGAGTTAAAGGTCGAGGACAGCTCGATCATGCTCGCCCGGCCCGGCGGCCAATGGCTGGTCGTCCGCGCCGCACACGGCCCGAACGCCGAGAACGTGCTCGGCAAGGAGCGGAAACGGGGCGACGGGGTGGCCGGCTGGGTCGCCGAGTACAAGGAGCCGCTGCTCATCTCGGACCTGTCGAAAAGCCCCATCTTCGCCACCGAGTACTCGATGAACTACCGCGGGCAATCGTTCCTGTGCCTGCCCCTGGTCCGCCAGAAGCGGGTGCTGGGCGTGCTCAACCTCACCAGCAAGGACGACGGCCGGCCGTTCACCGAAGGCGACCGTGAGTTCGCAGGGGCCATCGCCGACCAGATCGCCGTGGCCATCGAAAACGCCGCCCTGTTCGATACCGTCCAGCAGAACAGCTTGAGCGCCGTACAGGCACTCGCTGAAAGCTTGGAAGCACGAGACCCATACACCAGCGGGCACTCGGCCAGGGTGACCGACTATGCCACCCGCCTGGCCAAGACGCTGGGCGTGACAGCGGCGAGCATCGAGACGCTGCGGCACGCCGGACGGCTCCACGACATCGGCAAGCTCGGCATCCAGGAGGCGACCCTGCACAAGCCCGGCCCCCTGTCGGACGACGAATGGGGCTTGATGCGGGAACATCCCGCCAAGGGCGAACACATCGTGCAATCGCTCGGGTTCCTCGACCGGGCCCGAGAGGTGGTGCGCCACCACCACGAGCGGTGGGACGGGACCGGATACCCCGACGGCCTGAAGGGCGAGGAGCTGCCCTTCCTCACCCGCATACTCAGCATCGCAGACTCCTACGACGCGATGACCTCCGAACGACCGTACCGGGGGGCCAAAACCCACCGCCAGGCACTCGGCGAGATCGAGGGCAACATGGCCACTCAGTTCGACCCCGCGCTCGCCCAGCAGTTCGTCACTATCATGGCCGACGGACCGGCCGGACGGGGATGACCGGACAACCGGTCCGAGTTCAAAAAAAGACGCTAATTCGGTTTGACACCCCGGGCGCCGAAAGGGTATGCTTTTTATGTGTGTGAGGCCCCCGATGCCCGCACGTGGACACTTTGTTATCTGTATAAATCAGACACAAGAGGAGGGAAGAAGGATGATCGGGCAGAAAAGTTACCACCTGGGGCTGCTTCTCGGATGCCTGGCCGCGTTCGCCATCGGCCTGGGATATCCCCACGCCGCAGCGGCCGACGATGCGGCCACGGCGGCCGAGCAGCTCACTCCGCAGCAACAGGCCCTCATCGAGGCGGCCATCGCCGCTTCGCCCGAGGTGCGCCTTGCGGTCAAGCTGGCCAACCGGGGCTACACCGCCGACGAGATCGACGAGCGGCTCTCGGTCCTGACCGACGAGGAGATCGCGAGCTTGGCCGGCGAGCCCGAGATGATGGAGGCCGGCACCGGCTGTGTCCTCTTCGTCCTGGCCATCGCCGTGGTCGCCGTAATCACCGCCCTGATATTTGTGAGCTCCGGTCCCGCCGAAGCGGCAAACTAGCCGACGCCGGACCCCGGCCAGATCGGGCACAGGGTGCAGCCAGCGCTTTTCCGGCCCGGGTTGTGACCTGTGGGATGAGAGTCCGTGCTGCGCATCCGCCGCTTGACCGTCAAGCGCCGTCGGCGGGCTGCTGTCTTGCTGTGACCAGGCGGGCGAGGGTGGTTTCGCCCAGGGCTTCCCGTCCGATCACATTGCCCGATATATTGAGTTCGGGGACGCGCTGAGCACCTCTTCTCGGGCCTGAAACGCCTGGATCATTTCTTCCACGGTCTTGTCGTCCGGGATGTCCACCGTGTAAAAGGCACCGGTTCCCAGGTCCAACGGCCGCCGCTTGACTATGCAGTTCAATTCGGACAAGACCCTGGCGATCACCTCCGCGTCTGTTCCCGGCCTGAACTGGACGATGACCTCATCCACCATGTGAGGGGAGCCGGTGGGCGTCATTCGCAAGTTGATGCCCGAGGTTGTCTGATCGGCCTCCACGTCAATCATGCTCCAGAGGTCCTGCATGTACTCCTGCTGCGCCGCTCCCTGGGGCAGAAAAAGCAGGTCGTAGCGGCCCGGCGGGAGGTTGTGGATGGTGAAGGCCCCGCCCTTGTCGAGGACGACTTCGCCCTTGATGTTCTCCGGCACCCGGTGGTTTGTTCCCTCCAGTTTGGCGATGATCCGGACGGAGACGCCTTGAGGAGACACCCGCCCCGAGATGCTGCCGGTGTCCGGGCGAGCCGCCGCCCATGCCGAGCAGGCGGCCAGATTCAAGAACAACGCAGCCAACATTGTGAACCGTTTCATGTTCCTGCCTCCATAACTGCCGCTCCCTCCTGGTCATGGCCCCAGCCCCAAGTTCACTCCATTCATGAATTCCGGGCTGCAATCATGATGTGCCGGCGGCCGTCGCCTGTCAAGAGAGAAGCTCCTGCAAATCGAGCAATCGAGGTTGCGAGCCCCTTCGACCTGCCGTCAGGCGGG
>PWKM01000256.1 GCA_003559755.1 Planctomycetota bacterium | reverse complement strand
CGACGCCGAGCGGTTGGTCGGCGTCCAGGTGTACAGAGAAGCCAAGTACCACGTGTTCAATCCGGAGGAGGACGATTATACGCTCTGGCTGCGTGGCCGCGAAGCCGATGAGAACGAATGGGAACTCGTGCTGCCCGTCAGGCCCACGGGGATGCTGCTCACCCCGAACCGTGTCTATATTGCCGGTCCCGACGCCGAATGGCCGCATGAGGGAGCCTGGTTGTTCAGCTATTCGGCCGACGAAGGCGATGATGTCCGAAGGATCGAGTTGGAGGTCGAGCCGGTCTTCGACGGGCTGATCTCCGCACAGGATCGACTCTACATGACGACCGAAGACGGCAAGCTCATCTGTTTTGGGGAAGACCAATGAGCAATGGGCGATCGACAAGCCGCCCCTGTTTTCTGAAAGGGACTATCTGATGACTGGCAAGATCAAGCACGCTGCACTGATATTTGTGGTGTCCCTGGGCTTGCTGCTGCCCCAACCTGTGACGGCCGGCGGGCCGGACGAGGAGGAGCGCGAGGGGCCGTTGGCGGAATTGCCCTCCGAACCGGGTGAACACCTCGAGCGAATCAGAGCGCTCGGCGACAACGAATGGCTCGACCTCGGCTCGCCCGAGCCGGACCCGGATTGGGGCAAGGCACGGGGCCGGTCCTGGTCGCCGCGGGCGCCCTTCGCGCCCGACATCCGCGGAGCATTCTTCTTCGGCGAAGGGCCACACGGAATGGTCAAACCCGACGGCCATTACATGGACGATCTGTGGTTCTATGACCTCAACCAGCACCGCTGGATCTGCGTCTATCCCGGCATAAAGGCCGACGGCGGTTATGACGAGGTCAAAATCAACGAGGACGGGTTCGAGGCCACCCCCGATGGGAATGCCCTCCCCATCGCATCGATGGTGCATGCCTACGCGATGGTCACCTACGATACCGACCGGAAACTCTTTATGAGCAAGCCCTGTCCCGGCGCCTACTGGCGGGACGATGGCGACTATCATCGAGGGATCAGGGGGCGTGTTGCATCCCGCGAGGAAAATCGGGACAAGTTATACAGAGGCCCGGCCAGCCCCTGGATATATAACACGGTCAGGGGGCACTGGGAGCGTCATCGGACCGAGAACCCGGGATCGCCCGGGGGATTCGGGGCCACACTCATCTACGTCCCCAGTGTCAGAAAAGCGTTCGGATACAAGAACCGGTCTTCTCGCGTCGCCTGGTACGATCCTGATGCCAGGGATTGGCAGACCATCGAGCGAAGAGGAAACCTGCCGCCGTGGCACATCGACCCGAACAGTTGCTACGACAGCAAGCGGGACCGCATCTACATTGGCGGCGGCCTCTATCCCGTACTCGAAGAAGGCGAGAGCGCCCTGTGGATGTTCGATGTCCAGACCGAAACCTTTTCCCGCCTCGAGCCCGAGGGTGCCCCGGCCTCGACCAACTACTCCACCAACCGGGCAATGATGAATTACGACTGCGTCAACGACGTTGTCGTACTGATCCATTACCGCGTTCGGGAAGGCGAAACGCCGGGCGTTTACGTCTATCACCCCGACGAGAACAAGTGGGAGACCGTATCCGAGCGTCCGCCCGCCCTGGCCATGCATGGGAATCCAACCTGGACCGGGTTCTACGATCCGGAGCTGAATGCCCATTTCATGCACCGGGCGGATGACGGGCGCGATAACGGGACGATGTGGGTGTATCGCTACAAAAGAGCAGAAGAGTAAGCCGCAGTTCAGAACAAGAGAAAGGACGAGATGACAGAGAACAGCAAATCGCAGCAGGCCGAAAAGACAGACAGCGGGACCGAGGTCGAAAGGCCTTTTGACGAGGTTTTGAGCGAGCTCGAGAAACGGCACGCCTGGAAGATCAGTGTCGCCGAGCACAACAATCCCGAGCCCGCGATAAGCCGGATGCCGTTCTGCTGGTCGGACTACGACAACCGCCACGCGGCCGCCTTCCGCGAGCGTTACCACCTCGAGGAATTGCTCGAAGACGTCAAGGACGATTGGCAAGCGATCCTCCTCCTCAGGCATTGGGTGTTCAACAACATGATCAACCACACGAACGCCAGCTTGCCGGGGGTGGAGCCGTTCAGTACGCTCGATCCCAACGCCCTGCTTACCGCGTGCAGTGTGGGCGGGACGTTCTGGTGCAGCCACTTCTCCATGGTTCTCGTCGCAGCCCTCACCTCGATGGGCTTCGTCGCCCGAAAGCAGTCCATCGACAGCGAGCACACGGCGGACGAAAAGGGCTCCCACCACGGAGTCGTGGACGTGTGGGTCAGCAAATTCCGTAAGTGGGTGCATCTTGATCCCAACTACGATCATCACTTCGAACGCGACGGCATCCCCCTGAGCACCGAGGAAGTGGGCCAGAGCTGGCAGAAAAACCGGGGCGAGGACATCCAGCCGGTTGTCGGGCCGAAATGCCGCCCGGTGCCCCGCGCCCGGAAAGGCAAGACCGGCGAGCCCGAGGCCTGTGCCTACTTCTGGCACCTCATCGAATGCCGAAACGATGTCTTCCGGCGTGACGGACGCGGCTCGAAATGCATGGCGGTCATGCTGGTCGACGAGGCGAGAAAAGAACAGCCCTGGTACCAGGGCACCCCGCCCAATAGCTTCGTGAAAAGGGGCTACTCCGACGGCACCATCGTCTTCACCGAGGAACCGGCCGAGGCATACCCGGATGTGGACGCGGCATGGATGCATCTCGAACAACCGCACAAGATGCCCTACTACTGCCGTGTTCAACTGAGAACGCCCTGCGCACCGTTCTTCAGTCATTACGAGGTCAGCGTGGACGGCGAGCCCTTCCAGCGTATCGAAGGGATTGAATATCCGTGGCGGCTGCATCCGGGCCCCTGCTCCATTGAAGCGCGGACCGTTGACGTGGCGGGGCACCGAGGCCCGGTCTACTGCATCCGTGTGGACATCTCGGAGGACGAGTCGGCAACGCCGCAGTGGCCGTGGCCAATGTAAAAAAAAACACAAGCACCGTAGAAGTGCGGCGAAATACGAGTACAATAGAATGAAGTGGCGGGGCGGTCACGTCGGCGATATGTTTCGCTGGTTGGCTCCTCGTTTGGAAGAAGGAGAGATTGCGATGAAGAAGTTCGGGATGTGCGTGTTCGCAGTGGTTGCGTTGCTCCTGCCGCTCGTCGCCCTGGCCGATGTCAATGTAGAATTGACCGTCGGAGAGCCGGCGGGGGTCGCCCGCAGCACGGAATGGGTGACCACCGGCGTGCCGTTGGCCGAGGGAGCTTGCGAAGACGTTTCAAAGCTCCGAATTCGGTCGAACGGAGCTATTCTTCCGGCCCAGTTCAAGGTGCAAACCAGATGGCCGGACGAATCGATCAAGTGGGTGCTATGCACATTCCCGGTGTCGGTGGACGCCAACGAGGTCGTCACCGTAACACTGACGGACGATGACGGCCCGGCTCTGCCCAGCCGGCTGACTGTCCAGACCGTGGACGACACCATTCAAGTCGACACCGGCCCCCTCACCGCAAAGATCAACACGCAGCAGTTCCGCATCCTCGACGAGGTCTCCGTTGGTGGTCGCGTCGTGTTGCGCCAGGGCGATACGGACGGAGCAGTCCTCGTGGGTACGGACGGCCAGACGATCAACGCCGCTGACCTCGAGCCGGAGGAGGTCGTTATCGAGGAATCCGGTCCCAGGAAAGCGTGCATCATGGCCCGCGGTCGATTCAAAGAGGCGATGGTTCTCGACGGCGAAGAGATGATCCGATGGACCTGCCGCCTGTACTTCCACGAGGGTTCCGACCGGGTGCGCGTCCACTTCACACTGGGCAACGACGGAGCCCAGGGCGCCAACATGCCCCGTCGCGAGTACTTCCAGTTCCAGGAACTGCGGCTTGACTTCGGGCTGACTCTCGGCGGTGCCTTGAAAGCGACCGCTGTCGAGGCCCAGGCCGATGTCGAAGGCGACGCCGTCTTCCGAATTCGGCAGAAGGGCGGCTACCCACAGGCCGGCATCTTCACCGCCCACTTGAACGACCGGGAACTGGTCTCCTCGGACGCCCGCAGCAGGGGCGTCCTCGCCCTGACCGGAGGGCAGGGCTCGATGACCGTCGCCATCCGCGAGTTCTGGCAGAACTATCCCAAGGAGTATGCGGCAACCGCAAACCGGCTGTCGATCAACCTGTGGCCGGAGTTTGGGGCATACCCCGAGAACCGAGACGTATACAACCTCTGCGGCGGGAAACAGAAGACGCACGAGATCACACTGTCTTTTGCCCCAGACGGACAAGAGACCGTCGAGGCCCTGGCGAAATCCATCAACCAGCCCCTGATGGCACTCGCTTCGCCCGAATACTACGCCGACTCCGGGGCACTCGGCCTGTTCAGCCCGGCCGGCGTCGTCACCGGCAACGAGGCACTGGACGATGTGATTCGTCGCTACGATGAGCGGCAGCGGGGCGTCCCCGCCGGCCTGACCAGCGCCGCCGAGAATCGTCGGCACGGTGTGTACTACAACTGGATGAACTGGGGCGACCTCAACTGGACCTGCGGCTCATCCAGTTTGCACTACGACTGGACCCTCGTGATGCTCGCCAACTGGCTGCGCACCGGCCAGCGCGACTTCTTCGACTGGGGCTATTCGATGGCCCGGCACCAGCACGATATCGACCTGCCTCGGTCAGAACGCGATCGCATCGCATACCGGTTCCTCAGCGCCTACGAAAAAGAAACCTCCGGTTCTGGCCAGACCGGCTGGCACATCAGCACCAACCCCCGTCGGATGCTGCCCACGTGCAGCCACCACTGGATCCAGGGACAGGCCCTTTATGCCGCACTGACCGGCGATCCGGAGGCGTGGACGTCCGTCCGCCTCAGCGGGGCCGAAGGCATCCGCAACCGAATGTTCGGCGCTCACAACCTCGACGAACGGAAGCGAGCCGGCCAGGCACGGTCCTACGGGTGGGCCATCGAGTGCCTCCTGGCAGTCTATG
>PWKM01000235.1 GCA_003559755.1 Planctomycetota bacterium | reverse complement strand
GGGCGGGATAATGCGGATGTCGACCGGTTTAAACCGACGACACGCGGCCTTTGCGCAGGAAGGTCAGGGCGGGGATAACGGCGATATCGTTCTGCGGACAACAGGGAGAAGGGACATGCCGAAACCGCGAAAGCTCTCGGGGTCAGCCGGCCCGTGCCGCGAAACCGTGACGTTCGGCGTTTGCGCCACGTGCGATCCCCGGATCGAGGAAGCCGACCGACAGCGAGCCCGGAACATCGCCGAGATGACCGCCGGGGTGATCGCCGACGGTGTCCGGATGCCCGACGGCTCGCCGGTCGAGGTCGTGTGGACGCCGACACTGATCGATGGCGAGCCGCAGGCGGACATCGTCGCCCGGCAGTTCCGCGACGCGAACGTCGATGCCCTCGTCTGCGCCCCCGATACATGGGCGTTCCCCCAACTCACGCTGATCTCGCTGCTCTCACGCCTGCCGGACGACATCCCGGCCAACATCACCTGCGGGAACGCGGGGCCCAAGCCGGGCGTGGTCTATGCCCACGCGGTCAACGGGGCGCTGGCCCAGTCCGGCCGGCTGGTCGCCCTCAACGTCGGTACCTGGCCCGATACCGGCCCGACGCCGGAGATGTCCGACGCGACCGCCGAGGCCCTGTGCGACTGGTGCTACGCGGCGTTGACCTACGCCGGGCTGAAAGGCCGCCGCGTCGTCGTGTTCGGGCACGACTCGATGGGGATGGAGACGGCGCTCGCCCACGTCATCCCCACTCGCAACACCTTCGGCCTGGAGATCGCCCGGCTGGACATGAAGCTGCTGGCCGATATGATCGCGAAGCAGGCCTACGACGAGGCCGAGCTGGCCTCGCTTCGCCGATGGGTCGATGAGCACGTCGCCGACCGGCTCGAGCTGCCGGACGATGCGGCGAGCGAACGGTTCGACAGGGGCCTGGCCGCTTACCTGGTCATGCGCGACCTGATGGCCGACCTGAACGCCGTCGGCGGCGGGTTCATGAACCAGCTCGAATGGGGGAGCGACCGGCGAGGACTGCCCCTGCCCATCGCCGACTGTGCCGAGTCGCTGTTCAACTCGACGTTCGACCATACCGGCCGCAAGCCGCCGGTCCCGTTCGCCACCGAGGCCGACGTGCAGGGGCTGCTGAGCATGCTGTTCATGTCGCGTCTGGCCGGCGGCGCCCCGCCGCTCTTCATGGACTTCCGAAAGGTCTGGGAGCCGTGGGAGGTCCGGGGGCTCGCCGGTAAGCTCGGCGTCGAATTCGACGAGGATGCCTTGTGGGCCGAACGCGGCTTCGTCGATGGCGACAACTCCGGCTCGGCCAGCTTCGACTGGGCCGGGACGCCCGGCGAGTCCGTCGAATCGCTCATGCGGCGGGTCGCGATGCCGCTGGCCGATCCGTTCTACTTCCCCGGCGGCGGCAACAGCGTCAGCTTCGTCACCCCCGGCGGGATCGAGGGCATCGCCGCACGGCTCGCCTACAGCACCCTGTCGGGGATGTTCAGCTTGGTCTGGGACGAGGCGAGCACGGTCGATCTGCCCGACCAACTCGCGACGGCGGTCGCCGACACGAGCACCCCCACCTGGCCGCACACCTGGGTCGTGCCGAAGTACGCCTCGATGCCCGAGTACAAGCAGTACGCCCCCGCGAACCACTTCCACATGGTGTGGGGCCTGCCCGTGCGGCGGCTCCAGTATTGGATGGACCTCGCCAACGTGCTCTCGGTCACGCCCTGGAGCGCCCGGCCACGGTTCATCGAGGGCACCGACCGTCCGCTCCCGCTGCTCTACCTGCTCAACGGGGGCGAGGACGCGACGAAGATGGCCCGGAAAACACGATAGTTCCCCGGGCGGCCCTGCGTCGATGCCCGTTCAGGCCGTCCCGCCGCCCTCCGGTCCTTCCGCGAGTAGTATCCAGTTGGAGTCATCCCGGTCGGTGTGCGGGTTGAAGAACGCCACTTCGTGCTCGTGGACGGACGCGAATACGTTTTGCAGGGCGGCGGTGAATTCCTCCGGCGGCTCCCACGCCGACCACAGCCCGAAGACGCCGTCCGGCCGGAGATGATCGGCCAACTGCCGCAACCCGTCGGCGAGATAAAAATCGCCGTGCCGAGCGTGGAGCAGGCAGTCGGGGGCGTGATCGATGTCGAGCAGGATGACGTCGTATTGCTCGGAGTTCTCCGGGCCGACGTGCTCGAAGAAATCGCCCTCGACCAGTGTGCACCGGGGATCGTCCATCAACGTGTCGGCCAGGGGCACCAGCCGCTCGCGATGCCATCGGATGACCGGGCGAAGCAGCTCGACGACCTCCAGCCGCCTCACGGAGGGCGATGAGAGCACCTCCGCCGCCGTGTGGCCCAGGCCCAGCCCGCCGACCAGCACGTCGAGCGGTCGATCAGCCCGGCCGTCCTCCAACGCCAGCCGGGCCAACGCCCGCTCGCTCTCGTTGACCGTGCTCGACATCAGCATCTCATCGTTGAGCGTGACCTCGTATACCAGGTCGTCGGGCACCGACGGCGAACTGCGGCGGCGAAGCACCAGCTCGCCCAGAGGCGTCTTCTGATAATCGACTTCCTCAAAAAACATCGCCATCGCGGTCCTCTTATCGTCTTGCCTTGCAGAGCCGGCACCAGTGTCGCGGTCGATACCGCTCGATCGCTTTGTGAGGGAGCGGCCATTCCGACCAGCCGCAGGTTGGCCCCGAGCAAAGGTGGCGCGAGCGGGGTGCCGGTTCGACCGGCAGCCATCGTATGCTCCGACGCGGCGGGTGTCAATTCGTCTTGGAATATTCGCAGACGGAGCTTGGACTCGGGGCCAACAATTCCGAATCAAGGCGGGCCAGCCCCCTGGCCCAAGAGGTTACCCGCAAAGCGGGCGTATGTGAGTGGACGGTTATCTTCAACCGTCTTTCTCATCCAATTCTCTTTCGTGGGGGAGGGGACGGCCAGACGTCGTTGACGCATCCTTGGGAAAACATGCTGATTTCGCTTGACATATCGCCGAAACTATAGTAGATTCACTATGTGAACGCAAAGTCGGGCCGAAATCATGAAGTCCACCGAACTCAAGTATCTGATGCTGCTTAACGCGGTCGACGCGGCACCGGCGGCGACGCACGCCGAGCTTGCCGATGCCATCGACAGCCCCCCGAGTCTGGTCAACCGCTACCTCAAGCGGCTTGAGGAGTGGGGCGCCCTGATCGTCGATGGCGCGGCGGAACGGCGGTATGACCTGACGCCCGGCGGGCGGCGCCTGCTCGGCCAGGGGGCCTGGGAACTGCTGGCGTTTGCCGCCGACCTGCTCGAACGGCACCGGGAACGTTCAATCGAGCAACTCCGAGAAGAGGCGGACCGGTTGTGTGTTCGCAGGGCAGTGATATACGGGGCGGTCCCGCTGGCGGGCCTTGTCGGGCGTCGGGCCCGATGTGCAGGCATCGACGTGGTGGCGACGTGCGACGAAGAACGGGCGGGCGAGGGCATCCTACGGCTCGACGGCCTGGGAGAGGTCCGGTTCGACGGATTCATTCTGGCGGACCGGGAGCGGGCCGAGGACGCCGTACTGCTGAGCTTGCTCGAACATTACGCGCCGGTGATCAACCCGTTCCTCATCGATGGCTCAGCGGAACCCCACTGGGACGGACGGGCGGGACAGCAGCGACGACAGGAGCGACGATGAAATCGAGCACGATGCGAGAGCTGGACATCCTTCAGGCGATCCAGCGGGGCGAGAAGGTCAGCAAACGCGATCTGACACACCGACTGAACATCGCCGGGCAGCTCGCCGACCGCTACCTCCGGCAGCTCGTGAAAAAGGGGTGGCTGAAGGTGAGCACCGCGCCGCCCCGGCGGATGCTCTACTGGCTGACGCCGAAGGGATTCGCCGAGAAGGCCCGCCTGAGCGTTGAGTTCGTCTCGTACACATACAACATGTACCGCGAGTGTCACCGGCTGGCCTCGAACCTGCTGCACGGCCTGGCCGCCGAGGAGGACGTCCGACGTGTCGTCTTCTACGGGGCCGAGCCGCTGGCCGAGGTAGTCGCCGTCTCGCTGCCCGAGAACGACATCGAGCTGGTCGCGGTGGCTGACGAGGACCGCCTGGGCGAGGAATGTGCCGGCCATACCGTTATCTCGGTGGACGAGCTCGACTCGCTGGAGTTCGACCGGATCGTCTTTACCAAGTTCTCGAAGCGGGACGACCGGATTCTCCGCAAGCTGCTCGAGACCAAAGGCGAGGTGGTGGACATGACCGAGCCGGAAATACCGGAAGAAGGGTGAACACGGCTGATATGGAGCGGGCGGCATGCCCGTGGTTGAACCGACGAGGGCAGGATGCTGAACGGTGATGAAGACATCGAGATGGGCCGCATCCCGGACGAGGCAGACGGCGAGGCGAGCGGCCTGGAATCCGTCGGGGAGCCGCCCGGCGAGTTCTCTCTGACCACTCGGGTCGTCCGAGGCGGTGCCTGGGTGTTCGCCGGCAAGGTCGCCGGGCGCGGGCTCCAGGTGATCAAGCTCGTTGTGCTCGCCCGCCTGCTCGTGCCCGAGGATTTCGGCCTGTTCGGCATCACCATGCTGGCGATGGCCGCCATCGAGACGCTCACCACGACCGGCTTCGAGAAAGCGCTGATTCAGCGCCGGGACGACGCCCGGGCCCACCTCGACACCGCCTGGACGGTCCAGATTCTGCGGGGGCTGGTCATCGCGGTGCTGCTTTTCGCCGGGGCTCCGCTGGTCGCCTGGTTCTTTGGCGAGCCGCGAGCGGTCACCCTGCTCCGGGTACTCTGCCTGGCCAAGGTCATCAGCGGGTTCCGCAACATCGGGATCATGTACTGGCAGAAGGAGATCGAATTCCATCGGCACGTGGTGTTCGAGTTCGCCATCGCCGTCGTATCGGTCGCCGTCGGAATCACACTTGCCGTCGTACTGCGGAACGTCTGGGCGCTCGTCTGGTCGACCATCGCCGGGTCCGCGACGGGCGCTGTCCTCAGCTACGCGATGCACCCTTACCG
>PWKM01000172.1 GCA_003559755.1 Planctomycetota bacterium | reverse complement strand
GTCAAATTGTAAAGTTGAGCATTGCCACTCTCGGCCCAAAACATCTTTTAGCTTAAAGTCAAGCTTTGGGCCGTAAAAAGCCGCCTCATCTAATTCTTCGACAAAGTTGAGGTCTTTTTCCTTTGCCACTTTACGTAAAGTGTTTTGTGCAAATTCCCAGTTTCGCGGCCATTTCGAGGTCGCCGCCGACGCCCACCCCGAGCAGGAGCGGCGGACAGGCGTTCACCCCGCCCGCGCGGACCGTTTCGACCGCGAACTCGACCACGCCCTCGATGCCGGCGGCGGGGGTGAGCATGGCGGCCCGGCTCATGTTCTCGGATCCGCCGCCCTTCGCCAGCAGGTCGATGGCCAGCCCATCGCCGGGCACGAGATCGACGTGGATGACGGCGGGGGTGTTGTCGCCCGTGTTCTCCCGGCTGAACGGGTCGCATACGGTTCGCCTGAGGTATCCCTCTTCGGCCCCCCGGCGGACCCCCTCGGTGACGGCCGCGTTCAGGCCGCCCGCCACCCGGGCCTGTTCGCCCAGCTCGACGAACGCGACCATCAGGCCGGTGTCCTGGCACAACGGGAACGTGCCCTCGGCCGCGATGCGGGCGTTCTCGAGCACCTGATCGAGCACATCGCGCGCGACCGGCGAGGGTTCGATCTCGCGGGCACGTTCGATCGCCTCGACCATCTCCGGCCCCAGGTGATAGTTGATGTCGATGGCCGCTTCGGCGACGGCCCGCGTCACGTCTTCGGCCGGTATGGTTCGCACAGGGGCCTCCTTTTCATCCTCGGTGTCTGCAACGGGGCCGTCCGAAGCCCGTCAGGAGTTCGCCGCTTCTATGGCCGCTACGATGGCGTCGCCCATTTCGGTCGATCCGACGGCCGTCGGGTCGTCCCGTTCCGGCTTGAGGTCATACGTCACATTCTTCCCCTCGGCGATGACCGCGGCGACCGCTCGTTCGAGCCGGTCGGAGGGGGCGGACTCGCCCAGGTGACGGAGCAGGAGCACGCCCGAGAGGATGAGCGCGGTCGGGTTGACCTTGTTCAGGCCCTTGTACTTCGGGGCGCTGCCGTGGGTGGCCTCGAACACGGCGATCTCGTCGCCGATGTTCCCGCCCGGCGCGACGCCCAGCCCGCCGACCAGCCCGGCTCCTAGGTCCGACAGGATATCGCCGTACAGGTTGGGGAGCACGAGCACGTCGTAGAGCTCGGGCTTCTGGACGAGCTGCATGCACATGTTATCGACGATGCGGTCCTCGTACTCGATGTCGGGATAGTCGCGGGCGACGCGGCGCGACACGTCGAGGAACAGCCCGTCGCTGAACTTGAGGATGTTCGCCTTGTGGACGGCGGTCACCTTCCGCCTGTTGTTGGCTCGTGCGTATTCGAAGGCGAACCGTACGATCCGTTCGCTGGCGTAGATCGAGTTCGGTTTGACGCTGATGCCCGAGTCGGACCGGATGGTTTTTCCGGTCAGTTCCGCGATGGTCTCGATGGCCCGGCCGGCCTCTGGGGTGCCCTGCTCGAACTCGATGCCCGCGTACAGGTCCTCGGTATTCTCCCGGACGACGACCAGGTCGATGTCCTGGTATCTTGATCGGACGCCGGGGTACGATTTGCAGGGCCGGAGGCAGGCGTACAGGTCGAGCTTCTGGCGGAGGGCGACGTTCACGCTGCGGAATCCGGTGCCCACGGGGGTCGTGACCGGTGCCTTGATCGCGGTGCCGGTCCGCCGGATCGAGTCCAGCGTCCGGTCGGGCAGCGGCGTCCCTTCGCTCTCGTACACCTCGCTGCCCGCCTGCTGGATGTCCCACTCGATGTCCACCCCGGTCGCGTCGATGCATTGTCGGGTAATTGCGGCGATCTCCGGCCCGATGCCGTCGCCGTCGATGAATGTGACCTGGTATGCCACGCATCGCCTCCTGACTCTATGGTTGCAGTTGCTGTTACGGGAAGCACAGTGGGTGGGCATCTTCGCCAGCCCTCGCCGCGGCTCCTGCGTTTGTTGCAGGGATTATAGCCCCAGCCCGGCCGGGCGCAAGCTTCGGCGGTCGGAAGCGGGCAGGCGAGCGGTATGGCCGCTCAGTCGGCCGGTTCGGGCTCGCCTTCTTCGTAGAAAATCGGTTCGGGATCGTCCTCGCGGCGGGCCTGTTCGAGCGCCTGTTCGGCGGTCCTGGCGACCTCGCCCCAGTCGATCCGCGCCAGGGTCTCCCGGAAGTCGCGGTCGCGCAGCGCCCCGATGACGTCTCCGCGCCCCTCGTCGAGCAGTTCGCGCAATGCCCTGTGTTCCCGGACCTCGCGTATGCTTTGCTGCTGCATGACCTGCTCGAATGCGCGGGGGTGGTTCCTGTTGAGTTCCCACAATGCGAGTACGGCCCGTTCGATTTCCGGCGGTGCGATCTGCTCGAATACGTTCCAGGCGCGGACGGCGCCGCCCGCCCTCGAGTCCATGACGGCATCGTGTGCGGCGGGGACGAAGTTGGGGAACGCTCCGAAGAAGGAGATGATGAGCCAGTATGCGATGACGCCTTTGCCCGCGCCGAGCAGGGCGCCCCAGGAGCGGTTCCAGCCGCGCAGAGGCCGCTCGCCGGTCGGCGCCGCCTCTTCGCCCTCGGCTGCCTCGCGCCGGCCCAGCCAATGGTTCACCCATCCGCCGAGGAACTTGACCAGGAGGAAGATGATGACTACGCAGGCCAGGGAGAGATAGATTTTGAGCTGGGTTTCCCCGTATGGCTCCATCTGGAACGCCCGGGCGAACGGGCCGGTCAGGGCCACGCCGGCCGGGACGGCGAACAGGGCGGCGGCCACCAGTGCAAGAAACCCGAAGACCTGTTCGATCAGACCCCGCCGCGCCCCCAGGACGATGAACGCGATGACAAACACGATCCCGATTATGTCGACCAGCATGATTCCTCCTCCATTTCAGCCCGGTCGGCAAGGGCCGCCGCCTTCTCGAAGGCGAGGGCAGGGCCAGACCGGGTTATGTGGGCGTTTATCTCTCCTCGAGGAGCTGTCGTATGCGCTCGCGTTGGTTCGGGTTGTCGGTTCGCTGCAGGACGGTCTCGACGGCCCGCCGTGCGGCTTCCGGCTGGTCCAGGTCGCCCGAATGCAGGCACAGGTCGGCGATATGTGAGGCGCTCCGGTATCCGGGCCACCAGCCGCTCGAGCGCCGCAATGCCGTCTGATAATCCCGGAGTGCCTGCTCGAATTGGCCTTCCCGGCGTCGTATTCGCCCGCGCCCGAGGTATCCGTGATAGACCCATCCGTCCCATCGTTCGGGGAATGCGATCATCGCCTCGAAGCCGGACAATGCCTTCTCGAATCGGTCCTCGGCCCGGTTGTCTGCGGCCGCCGCCCGTTCCTCGTGGCCGAGTTCGCGGTACTCGCGAGTGATGTTTTCGTGATACTCTGCCGCCGCCTCGTAGTGTTCTGCCGCCATCAGGCAGAATCGGGGAGCGGCGTCGCCCTCGTCGCCCGCTCGCTGCATCAGGGTCGTGGCCCTGGGGATGATGACGACTTCTCGGATGCGGGGGACCTCGTGGGTGACGCGGGCGAGGGCCTCGAGCTGTACGCGGTGTGCCTCGAACAGGGTCGATCTGGACAGGTTGCGGCGGTCCTCGATGAGCCGGTCCATCATAATCACGGCGAGGCAGACGCCGCCCCGGCCTGCCCGGCGAGACAGTTCCCGGGCCGCGGCCAGCTCGGCCTGGGCGGTGCCCTCCTCGTCGTCCGGCCAGTGGATAAACACCGCGTTGAGCCGGGCCAGCCGCTGGAACAGGTCGTCTATTCGGACCCGGTCCTCGCCCCGCTGCTCATAGAAGGCATAGGTCCGCTGTTCGCTTGACGACGGCCTTCGCGGGATATCCCGGTGGGCGAAAATCTGTGCGTACACCCCGGCCCGTTCTGCCACATTCTCATTGTCGTGGTTGGTCAGCTCCTGTGCCCGGTCCCCCCGCCAGGGCCGCCCGGCGAAGACTCGTTCGTGGATGGCTGCCTCGACGAGCCAGGATTGGGCGAAGCGGATGAGGTTGTCCATCTCGCGCTGTCTGGGCGGGACCAGCGGCCCGATCTCGGCCACGGTCGCCTGGATGTCGAGCATCCTGTTGAGGATGTCTCGCCAGCGATAGCGCTGCATCATCTCGTTCAACGGGCGGGTCCGCACGTTCCAGACCGCGTCGGTCAGGTGCAGGGCGAGCTCTTCGCGGGCGTCGCCCCGCTCCTTGTAGGCGGCGGTGTCGCCGTGCTCCTCGTGGAGCTGCTTCCAGGCGTTGATCGCCTCGCTCAGCTCGGCCTCGCTGCGGATACGGTCGATGGCGGCCCGCAGCTCTGCCATTGCCGCGAGAAAGTGCCGGTCCCGGATATCGGTGAGGGTCCTGCGGGCGGAGATGACGAGGGCAGACCGGCCGGGCAGTTCCTCGTCGGTTCTCGCCTCGGCCAGTTCGAGTGCCCTGGAGACCAGTTGATCGGCCGCGGTATGATCGTCCACGTCGACGAGGTAGGCGCCGAGGGCGTACAGGCCCTCGGGGTCGTCGTCGGAGATGAGCGCCGCCCCGCCACGGGCGAGTGCCTTGAAGACCGGCGGTGCGAGGCGGTCCCAGCGCAGTTCGACGGTGCGGTCGCCGTGGTGGAGCCGGAGCGTCTCGTTGTCGGTCTCGGGCAGGATGGTGTAGTTCCGGCTGCCGGTATCCGTCCCCAGTCGGAGTTCTGCGGTCATCGGGAGGTTCGGCTCGAGCCGTTCGTAGAGGACTCGGGCGAGGGTCGGCACGGTGCCGATCTGGCGTCGGCGGATGTCGAGGGCCTGCTCCTGCTGGCCGGGGGTGAGGTGGGGGTGCCTCAAGATGTCGGCGATGATGCGGTCGGCCCGCAGGGCGTCCTGGTATGAGCCGGTCCTGGCGAACCGCACCGCCTCCTCGAGATGGTCGTCGAGCCCCAGCTCTTCCAGCATCGTGTCGATTGCGGCCTGATACCGTGCCACCCGGTCGGCCACGTATTCGAGCTCGCCGTAGTCCCGGTTGATGTCGAGGGCGAGCTTCGCCAGATCGTGGCCCTCGCGCTCGTCATCGGCACCCAGCCGACGCAGTT
>PWKM01000118.1 GCA_003559755.1 Planctomycetota bacterium | reverse complement strand
GGTCCCAATTTCGCCGCAGTTTCTGTTTCTCGGCTTTTTCACATTCGTCCTGACTCTTCGACGAAGCATCGTCTTGACGTTGGTTCATTCGGACTCCTCAGACAGAGAGTCTTGCGCCTTCTTACGAAGCTCAATCAGCGCTCTAGTTACCCAGCAGCCCGTCGCCTGCTTCGGAGTTAAGGTCGCTGGTGGTCCAGGCGTGAGCCCTTGCACTATACCACGATGCATAGGTGCATATTCCACCCTCTGGGCGATGGCGCTCATAATCCAGTCGATGCGTTTGTGGACGAGTTGCGACTCGGCGGCGGCGGCATGTCATCCCGCAACTGCCGCACTATATCAGACATCGATTCGTAGTCATCGTTTCGCATCGCCTCGAGCATTTCCGCCACCAACTCCCGTTGTCGGTCCTCGGATAACGGGTGATGGCGGCGTTCGTACCGCTCAAGTACTCGGACGAAGTAACCGATAGTGGTGGAGGCGTTTATATCCCTGGGACAGCCAGAGCCCCGGGCGAGGCCGGCTAGGTAATATATCCGTTCCCCCAAGAAACGCCACCTTTCTTCCCGGGGTTCGGCTAACAGCGAAAACCGGTCCGCCAACTCCGAAAAGGGCGTATCATGCACGTGCGTTTCCGTTCTCCCACCAAAAGAAGTATGCTCCGTTTTAAGCCGCCCGCTATTCATATCAACATAACGTCTATGGCTGCGGATGACCGGGTTAATTGCCAACACCACGAGCAAACCGAAGAAAAGAACACCGATGGCTATAAGAACACCTATCAGCACCTTGTTACGACGTTTCATAGTCATCCCTCCCGATCTCCGGTCCCGCCGCGGCCCGGCCGGGCGCGACCGCGTTCCGTTCGCATCCGCCGTTCCCGGATGACGGTTCTGACCGGTCATCATCCTACGCCGTGTTTTGCGGTTCGTCAACTGTTTTTTTCGTGGAGTCGCGATTGTGCGAGAGGCGTGCGGACCGCACGTCCGGGGGCTCTGCGTATGGCGGGCCGGCCGGTTCGCCGCCGGTCCCGCCCGACCTCGCGCAGGGTATTGCAAAGTCCGGTGGCGCGGTTACAATATCGTAGAGCGGGGGCAATGCATTTCTGGAGGGCAGAGTGTTATGAGACAGCCGGTCGCACCTCATTTCTATCCGGGCGACGTCGCCGCCCAGGTGAACGAGTACCTCGTCGATTTCGAGCCGCCGGACGAGCCGGAACAGCCGATCGGCGGTCTGGTTCCGCACGCGGGCTGGATTTATTCCGGGTCGATCGCCGCCCGGGTGATCAAATGCCTGGAGCAGGCCCGGCCCGAGACGTTCGTCCTGTTCGGGGCGGTCCACTCGTGGAGCGTGCAGCCGGGCGCGGTCTATGCGACGGGCGGCTGGGAGACGCCAGCGGGCGAGGCGAGGGTGGACGAGGAACTGGCCCGGCGGCTGGTCGAGGCCTGTCCCGACCACCTGACCATCGATCCCGCGTCCCACGCCCAGGAGCACTCGATCGAGGTCCAGCTCCCGATCATCAAGGTGCTGTATCCCGAGGCGAAGATCGTGCCCATCGCCATGCCGCCCACACCGACCGCCCACGAGATGGGCCGGGCGATCGGCCGGGTCCTGGCGAAGGCGGACCGGCGGGTGGCGGTACTCGGCTCGACCGACCTGACGCACTACGGCCCGAACTACGGGTTCGCCCCGTGGGGGTCCGGCGCCGAGGCCCGCGAGAAGATGTACCACAACGACCGGCGGATCATCGACCTGATCCTCGCCCTGCACGGCGACCGGGTGGTGGCCGAGACCGACGCCCGGTCCAACGCCTGCGGCGGCGGGGCGATCGCCGCCACCGTGGCGGCGGTGACGGAACTGGGCGCCGAGGGCGGGGCGCTGATCGAGTACACGACCAGCCACGACGTGATGAAGGAGCCGCCGGACTCCTTCCAGACGGCCGTGGGCTACGCCGGGATCATCTTCGGCTGACGCCGGCCGCGATCACCCGCCCACCACGTCGGGATGCCGCTCGGCATACTCCCGGAACCGCCGGCGCAGCCGGTTCGCCGACGGCGCCCCGCAGTGCCCGGCCTGCTCGACGGTCAATGACGCGGCGATCACCGCCAGCACGGCCGCCTCTTCGAGGGTCGCCCCGGCCGCCAGCGACGCGGCCAGCGCGGCGAGCGTGGTGTCGCCGGCCCCGACCGGGTTCTCCTCCCCGCCCTCATCCACCGGGTAGGCCGGAATCTTGCGTGCCCGGTCGGCCGCGCAGAGGAGGACGCCGCCCGGGCCGAGGGTGATGGCCAGCGGGCGCTGGTTCCGCTCGGCGGTCCGGCGGCCGATTTCGATCAGGCGGACCATCGTCGGCTCGGCCCCCGGTTCCTTCGCCAGGCAGGCCATCGCCTCCTCGGCGTTCGGCTTGACGATCATCCGGCGGAACTTGTCCACGTAGAGCCGCGAGTCGGCGATCACCGCTTTCGACGGCTCGGTCCGGGCGAGGTCGGCGAGCTCCCGGCGCACCCGGGCGGTGACCACCCCGTGCTTGCCGCGCTCGGCGTAATCGGCGACGACCAGTGCGTCGGCCTGGACGAATGCCCGGCGCAGGTCCTCGACGACCTGATCCTGCTGCTCGTCCGAGAGCGGGCTGCGGGAGAAGATGTCGAACCGGTCCAATTCCTCGGCGGGCCGGCCGTCCCGCACGATCACCGGCTTGAGGTACACCGGGGTGGGGCGGTCCGGCCATCGGCGGAGGAAGTCCATCGGGACCTCGATCGTCTGAAAGCTCTTCCGGAGTTCGAGCCCTGCGGGATCGGCCCCGACGAATCCGACGGGTACCACTTTGCCGACGCCCAGCCCCGCCAGGTTGTTCACCACGTTCGCCCCGCCCCCCGGATACGTGCGAACGTCCGTCACCTGGTGGACGGTCCGGCCCGTCTCCCTCGACCGGTCCTCGATCTCGGGGTCGATGTCCAGGTATCGATCGAGGCAGAAGTCGCCGACGACCGCCACCGACCGGTCCGGCATGGCATCGAGGATATCCCCCAACCGTTGTTCGCGTATCATGGCGGCATTGTATGCCGATTCCCGGCCGGATCAATACGGCATTGCGGCGGGCTGCTGCAGGGGATAAGATGCGGCTATGGAATTCGAGGGACTCAGCCGGGACGTGCTGGCCGATCTGGCACGCTGTGTCGAGGGCGTGGACGGTTCGGCGGTGCGGGCCCTCGTCGATGCCCTGGCCGACTCCGGGCAGGTGACGCTGGTGGGGACCGGCCGGAGCGGGTCGATGCTCCGGGCGATGGCGATCCGGTTGGGGCACGTCGGGGTCGCCGCCCGATGTGTCGGTCCGGACGAACCGGTCGAGGTCGGTGCGGGCGAGCTGGTCCTGGTGGGCTCGGGGTCCGGCCGGACGCCGGTGCCTCTCGAACAGGCCGGTGCCGCCCGGTCCGCCGGAGCGACCATTATCGCGCTGACCGCCGACCCCGACTCGCCGATCGCCCGTCTCGCCGACCGCGTGGTCGCCATCCCCGCCGCCCTGTCGGCCGACGACGGCGGCCCCCACACTCTCCGCAGTTTGTTCGAGGAAGCCCTGCTCGTCGTGTGCGACTGCGTCTGCCGGCTGCTCGCCGACAAGCTGGGTGTCACGCCCGAGGATATGCAGGCCCGCCACGCCCCCGACCGGTAGGCCGCCGTCCCGGTCAGCGTCCCTTCAGCTCGACGTAATCGTGTTTCTCCAGGAACCGGAACCACTCGACGAGGTCGGTCCCGGGCGGGTCGCCGTGCTCCATTGCGACCAGATGTTCGATCTCGCGGATGCTGCGCTCGCCGTCGGACCAGTACAGGGCCGCGTTCAGCTTGGCGCTCCACAGCGGCGACGGGAACTCGCGCTCGGCGGGCGGGATGGGGGCGAAGGTGAGCGGGGCGGGGCATTTCCGGACCGGCACAAGCTGGGTGCCCTCGTCGTCGGGATCGACGGGGAAGGGCTCGGGCGGCTCGCCGAGCTCGGCAATCGCCTCGACCGCGCGGTCGATCTCCGGCGAGTCGGCCAGGGCCTTGAGCGACCGGATTCGGCGCAGTTCGCGGGCGAGCACATAGTCGCGCCGGTCGGCGTCCTCGGCCTCGATCCGCCTGCGGGCCATCTCCGCCTCGGCCTCGGCGAGCCAGGCCGCGTCGTCGGCGTCGGCGGTCGCGATGAAGGCCAGCCAGGTGATGGCGGCGGTCGCCACGTCGCGCACCGCTTCGGGCACGATGCGGTCGAGTGTATCGCCGCTCGAGTGCCAGAACTCGCGGCCGTGCCAGGAGATCCAGGAGAAGGGGACGCCGACGTGCGGGTCGCACCAGCAGTTGTCCGAGAGCTCGGTCGGCATCCGCCGCCACTCCCACGTCGCCCCGCGCCGGTCCCACAGGCGGCGGATGATGAGCTCGAGCAGGTCGTCGCCGAAGTAGGCGTTGGCGTCGGGGCTCTGGTAGAAATCCATCGGGCTGTCGTAGCCGTTGTAGGGGCAGATCATATCGAGGTTGAGCCCGGCGATGAGCCGGCGCATCAGGTCGGGCTGTTCGACGGCGAACGGGATGGACGAGTACATCTCGGAGCAGGTGATGAACCGGATCGACCGGGCCGGGCCGGGCAGGTCGCCTGCCTCGATCATCCGGCGGATGCATCGGGCCGCCTCGACGATGGCGGCGCAGCCGGAGGCGTTGTCGTTGGCTCCGATCTCGAACTGGTGCCCGATGGCCACGATCTCGTCGTCGCCGGAGCCGGCCAGCCGGGCCGAGACGGCAGGAATGGTCCCCTCGTAGAGCTCGGCGTCCACGGTCATCCGCAGCCGAAGGGCGGGCCGTTCGGTCGCCAGCCGCTCGAGGTCGCGGCCCATCGCCGGCGAGATGTTGAAGCCCGGCAGCGGCCGGTCCTGCTTCGTCATCGCCCAGTCGGTGGTCTCGGACCAGGCGTTGTTCCAGCAGACGCAGTTCTCGAAATCGTCGCCCTCGCGCTGGAAGCCATACGAGCCGATGACGCCGAGAGCTCCCTTCTCGACGGCCGGGCGCTTGACGGTCGCGGGCTTGCTGCGGGTGTAGAGGAATTGGCCGGCGAGGTCGGCGGCCTCG